>NZ_LSKH01000186.1:0-69156 GCF_001557395.1 Sphingomonas sp. CCH5-D11
CCGGCGGGCTCGAGCCGATGCTCGGCGAGGCGCATGTCCGCGTCCTCACCGTGCGCGGCTTCCCGGCTTCGACCTGGCCGGGCCTGCTCGACGACCTGAACCGGCTCGGCTTCCCCTATCGCTGGACGACGCGCTTCCTGTTCCTCGACAAGGCGGACGGCGAGAAGGAGCTGACGCGGCTCCGTCGGCAATGGTTCGCCAAGCGCAAGGGCATCGTCACGCTGATCCGCGAGAGCGTGTTCCAGCAGGAGAGCCCGCTGGTCGATTCCGACGCCGCCAACAAGGCGGTCGACGCCGACGAGGCGCTGCAGGCGCTCGGCTCCGACCAGGTAGCCTTCGGCTACGTCACCGCCACCGTCGTCGTCTGGGACGAGGACCCGCGCGTCGCCGCCGAGCGGCTCAAGGCGGCGGAGCGCGTCATCCAGGGCCGCGGCTTCGTCACCGCGCCCGAAACGCTGAACGCCGTCGAGGCGTGGCTCTCCTCGATCCCAGGCCAGGTCTACGCAAACGTGCGCCAGCCGATCGTCTCGACCTTGAACCTTTCCCACCTCATGCCGCTCTCGGCGGTGTGGGCCGGGCCGACCCGCAACGACCATCTCGACGGCCCGCCGCTGCTCGTCACACGGACGGAAGGCTCGACCCCGTTCCGGCTGACCACCCATGTCGGCGATGTCGGTCACGCGCTCGTCGTCGGCCCGACCGGCGCCGGCAAGTCGGTGCTGCTCGCGACCCTGATCGTCCAGTTCCGCAAATACGCCGGCGCGCAGATCTACGTCTTCGACAAGGGCCGCTCGGTCCGCGCCGCGATGCTGGGCCTGGGCGGCCGCTTTCACGATCTCGGCCTCGATGGCGGACTGACCTTCCAGCCGCTGCGCGACGTCGACGACGCCGCGACGCGCGCCTGGGCGGCGGAATGGGTGGGCGCGCTACTCGCGCACGAGCGCGTCGAGGTGACGCCCGACGTCAAGGACGCGGTGTGGTCGGCGCTCGGTTCGCTCGGCTCCGCGCCGCCCGAGGAGCGAACGCTGTCAGGCCTTGCGACGCTGCTCCAGTCGAACAAGCTCCGGCAGGCGCTCCAGCCCTATACGCTCGACGGGCCGTTTGGCCGCCTGCTCGACGCCGATCGCGAGGACCTCGCGCTCTCCGACCTTCAAGCCTTCGAGATGGAGGACTTGCTCCATGCGAAGTCGATCGTGCTGCCGGTCCTGACCTACCTGTTTCACCGGCTGGAGGCGCGCTTCGACGGCCGGCCGACGCTGCTCGTCCTCGACGAGGCCTGGGTCTTCCTCGACGACCCCGTGTTCGCGTCCCGCATCCGCGAGTGGCTGAAGACACTCCGCAAGAAGAACGTCGGCGTCGTCTTCGCGACGCAGTCGCTCGCCGACATCCAGCGATCGCCGATCGCGCCGGCGATCGTCGAGAGCTGCCCGACCCGCATCTTCCTCCCGAGCCCGCAAGCGGTCGAGCCGCAGCTCCGGCCGATCTACGAGGGGTTCGGGCTCAACGCGCGTCAAATCGAGATGATCGCGCGCGCTACGCCCAAGCGCGACTATTACGTCCAGTCGCGGCTTGGGAACCGGCTATTCGACCTGGGCCTCGGCCCGGTCGCGCTCGCCTTCGTCGCCGCTTCGACCCCGCGCGACCACGCCATGATCGACGACGTGCTGGCGGTGTCCTGGCCGAAAGACTTCGCGTCGTCCTGGCTCGTCGCGCGCGACCTCGCCTGGGCCGCCGACTTGATCCCCGACTTCCAATACCCAGCAGAGGAGATTTGATGATGACCAGGACGAGGAAGGGTGCGGCGTTCGCCGCGCTCATGTTGGCGACGACCGCAGTAGGGTTGGCGCCCGCGCCGGTCACGGCGCAGGTGACAGTCTACGACCCGTCGAACTTCAGCCAGAACGTGCTGACCGCGGCGCGGACGCTCCAGCAGATCAACAACCAGATCCGCTCGCTCCAGAACGAGGCGCAATCGCTCCTCAACCAGGGCCAGAGCCTCGTCAACGAGGGCCGCAACCTCGCCAACCTCGCGACCTCGCCGCTCGCCCAGCTCCAGGCCGACCTCAATGAGACCCGCCGCCTGTTCGCGCAGGCGCAGGGCCTGGCGACCCAGGTCAGCCGGCTCGACCAGCAGTTCCGGCAGCAATACCCGAACGGCTATCCCGGCGGGGCATCGTCGGCGCAGACGCTCGCCGACGCGCGGACCCAGTGGTCGAACTCGCTCGAAGGGCTGCGCACGACGCTGGGCGTCCAGGCCCAGCTCAACGACGCGATCACCGCCGACCAGGGGACCCTAAACCAGATCGTCGGATCGAGCCAGGGCGCGGTCGGCATCCTGCAGGCGACCCAGGCGACCAATCAACTCCTCGCGCTGATCGCCAAGCAGACGATGCAGGACCAGCAGCTCCGCATTGCCGAAGGCCGCTCGACCGCGCTCGAACAGGCGCGCGCTCTCCAGGCCGACGAGCAGGGCCGCGCCAACCGCCAGCGGTTCCAGGAGCGCGGCGTGCCCTACACGCCGGCCCCCGTCCGGGCGTACGAGCGATGAGCCGCGCCCGGCGCAATGTCGTCGTGGCGGCGCTATCCGTGACCGCCGGCTTGTCGCTCGTCATGGCCGCGTGCAGCGAGCCGCAGGCCCGCGACGCGGTCGACCGGCTCGCCGCCGATGCCGATCGCCTGGCGAAAGTTCAGGAGGCGTGCCGGACGGGCGATCTCCAGGCTGACGACAAGCAATGCCGCGAGGCGGGCGAGGCCGAGCGTCGGCGCTTCCAGGGCGACGGCGTCCGCTACACGCCGGGCGGGCGCGCGCAGGACGCGCCCGCGCCGCCGCCCTCCAACTGACAACCACGCGAGCGCACCCATGAACGATCTCGGCGTCGTCGATCGCTTCCTCGACACCTTCTCCCGCTACATCGACAGCGGGTTCGGACTGTTGCAGCCCGAGGTCGCCTATCTCTCGACGACGCTGGTCGTGATCGACGTTACGCTCGCCGCGCTCTTCTGGGCGATGGGCGGCGAGGACGTGATGCCGCGCCTCATCAAGAAGATCCTCTACGTCGGCGCGTTCGCCTTCATCATCGGCAACTTCAACTGGCTCGCCTCGATCATCTTCCGCTCGTTCGCCGGGCTCGGCCTGAAAGCGTCGGGCTCGTCGATCAGCAAAGGCGAGTTCCTTCAGCCCGGACGCCTCGCCACCGTCGGCGTCGAGGCCGCCCAGCCGATGATGGACAAGATCGGCAGTCTCGCGGGCTTCCCGTCGGTCTTCACCAACATCGACACGATCGCGGTGCTGTTCATCGCCTGGCTGATCGTCATCATCAGCTTCTTCATCCTCGCCGTGCAGCTCTTCGTCTCAATCCTCGAGTTCAACCAGGTCGGCCAGCAGATTACCCGGCGGAATCTCAACATCCAACCGACGCTGACAGTCCGACCGGGGTTCCCGGTGCGGGTGATCGTCAACAAGGACCTGGTGCTGCGGCCCTATGGCGCGCGGCCGCGAACCGCTGGAGGGACGCCATGAGCGACAAGCTGAGGCTCGGGCCGCTTCCTAAAGCCGAAACCGTGCGACTCACGATCGTCGTTTCCGCCGAGCTGAAGCGAAACCTCGACCGCTATGCCGAGGCCCATGCCGTCGCTTATGGAGAGCCGGTCGACGCAGCAGCTTTGGTGCCGCACATGCTGGCGGCGTTCATGGATCGCGACCGCGGCTTCCGGCGGATGCGACAAGCGGTCAAGCCCGGTCGAGTAAGCTAAACGACGCCGACCCTGGCGGCTGTTCCGGATGATCGTGGTGAACCGCATCGTGCCGAACGCACCGCCGTCGTTGGCGCTGACGGCGAGCGAGGTGATGCTGTTCGACCGCCTGGCTGATCGTCCCCGCGACACTGCCCTCAGACGAACATTGTCGACGTACCTTCACCATATCGCTCGTCACGGCGGCCTCCTGGCGCACTTGTGACCCGCCACCCGGCAATATCGTTATTTGGCACGGCTGGTCCGGGCTCACGGATATCAGCGTCGGCGAGACGCGGCTCCGGATGACTTGTGGGTATTCGAAAGCCGGGCACTAGCATCGGGAAAAGGCGGCCGGCCGTCGGTCAAAATCAGCTGTGCGCTTACGCAATCACCTTTCAGCGCTCCGGCGACAGCTCGCTGATAGTTAGCAGCTGTGCTCCGACGCCGGGAGAGGCTGATGGCGCGATCATAAGGTGGTCAATCCACAACCGGCCTGTTGCCTCGTCTCGCCAGACATGCCGACAACGCTCGCCACTCGGGAACCGTGCGGCTATGGTCTCTTTATCTGCTTGGACACAGAGCTGATCATTCCGGATGGTCCATCGTCCGGCAAACGGGATCGGGCCGCGCCCATATCGTATTCCACGCCAAATGCCGTTGCTATGGTATTCTTCACGCACGCCTGAATCCGCCCAGTCCGGGGGCGAATAGCTCACCGCCTTTCCAGTAACTGCCTTACGTATTTCAGCCTGTCTGAGCGATACTGGATGCGTGGGGCCGCCTTGGGACATCGGGGCCGGTGCAAGTACTGGCATCGCCATTGCCAACAGACAGAGAGCTTGACCGAGCAATATCGTTTCCAATCCTTCGTCGCCCAGCCATGCAAGAACGCATCCTATTTTTTTAGCTAGTAGGGAAGTTAACGCTCGCTTTACGGCGGCGTTTGTTGAGGCTGCGTTGAGAAGCGCGACGGCGCAAGCTTGCAGATGCGGTTGACGGGCTACCCATCATGCGGAAGAACGCTTCCTGCGAAAGTTTCCCTGCCTCAGCCTAACCGCAGGCGCGACGAAGAAAGAATGACGTGAGTGTCGGCCGAAACCGTCGCGCAAGCTCGACTTCATGGTGTCGCTGCAGCTCCTTCAACTTCTCAAAGCTTTTCGTGATGCTCCTGCGGCGCTCTACCGAGACGCGTTGACCTTAGAGGGACACCGGGCCAACGTATTCACGACTCTGATAGCTTTCGCCTCAGCTCAGTTGTAGCGCCACATGGGTTGGCTGCGTTCACGACGACGGATCGAGAGTCTCTGAAGCGGCGCTAGCGTCGCTTGCGAGCGCCGACGGAAGCTCCGCCCCAGCGTCGATTGCGGCGGCGATCTCGCGCGCGAAGGCGACGTAGTCAGCCTCGTCGCCTTCCCGGAAGGCCAGCCAGCTTATCATCACCGCGTCGGGTTCGATCAGCGGAACGACGGCGACGGAGGTAAGGCCGCCAGCCAGAGAGACGGGCAGGAGCGAAACGCCGCGCCCGGTCCCGACCAGGCTCGCCATCGTGTTCTGATGCTTGACCAGCGTTCGCCGCGCCGGCTCGACGCCGTGACGTTTGAGCAGTGCTAGGAGCTGCTGCTCGCATCCCGCGAACACCTGGGGATTGGGAAGAACGAACGACTCGTTGGCGGCTTCGCGCAGCGAGATCCGGTCGCGCCCGGCCAGCCGGTGACCGAGCGGCAGCACCATGGACAGCGGCTCGCTCCAAGCGCGCACCGCTTGCAACCCTCGCGCCTCAATCGGTTCCAACGCAACAACCAAGTCGAGCGATCGATCAGTCAGCCGACCCGCTGATTCCGTTCCCGCGACCTCGTGAAGGTCGATAAGTATTGGCGGCGCGCGGTTCTCGAGCTCGAACAGGAACCGCGTGAAGGGCTCGCTTGCCGAGTGCTCAGCAAGACCGATCGAGCACTTCTCCGGCCGATCAAGGTCGCCGTTCCTCGCAGAGAGGCGCGCGGCGTCGGCCGCTTCGAGGATGCGCAACGCTTCCTTGTAGAAGCGCGTGCCAGCCCGCGTCAGCCACGTCCGTCGCGTCGTACGGTGGAAGAGGGCGACCCCAAGATCGGCTTCGAGGTTGCGGATCGAATGGCTGAGCGGCGACTGCTCCATGCCGAGCCGCTCCGCCGCTCGCGCGAAATGGAGCTCTTCCGCAACAGCAACGAAATGCCGTAGGTGTCGAAGCTCCATCACTTACCTGGACTGGCCAGGGGCGCCGAGCGGACCGTCCTATAAACGGCTGGCGCCTCCATCACCATCGCTCGATGTGAAGCGTTCGCGCCGTTGCAGAGCATCTTACATTCGGCTTTTAACTCATCCTTAGCCCACCGCATTTTCACGCCTTGGAAAGATCAAGCATTGCGGTTCCTCCAAGCCACAGAAGCCACACGCCGCCCAAAAGAAGCGCCGGAGGGATGATCAGGGCGAAAGCCCTGTTCATCGTTTCGCGCATCCATCCGAACACGCGCGCGCTTGATGATTTGGCGGCAACCCGAATGATGAGCATTGCGATCAACGGGGCGCAGTAGAGGAGATTGTACCAGACGAGCATCAGAGGGATGATCGTCCAACTCGGCGCATGAGAGATACGCTCGGCAGCCGCGAAATAAGGCACCGCCGTCACCGCATCCGCGACTGTGGACCCAATCGCGAAAAGAAAAGTGGCCGTGACGGTTGGGGCGTCGGGCAGCGTTGGCGTCGTCGCGCCCTTGAGGGTGTAGATCCCGATCCCGACGCAGGCCAACCCACCGACAACCATAGCGACCGGTCCAGCCCACTCGGGCACCAGGGGCATGACGTACTCGGCAAACGCCGCCCAGCCGCTCACGAGCGCGATGCCAAATCCCGCATAAGTTACGAAGGTGCCCGCGAGAAACGTGGCCCCACGCGAGATGGCGTCCCGCAATCCCAGCAAATAGGCCATTGCCGCGACGGTGAATGGGTTCAAGGCATCCAGGAGCCCAAGACCCGTGATGGCAGCCCAGATGCCCTCATTGGTCATACGCTGGGCAGTCCGCTGTGGTCCTGCGACGCGCCGGACGGAGGAACTGGAGCGGCGCCCGCTCGCGCAGTCCTATCTTCCGCCGTCCAGCCGCCGCCGAGGGCACGGAAGACGGAGACAGTCGCGCGTGCGCTTTCAGCTTGTGCCTGCGCCCGCTCGTCCCGCACCGCAAGCAGTTGGCGCTCGACATCAAGGGTCTCGTCGAGCCGCTGAACGCCGGCGCGGTACGCTGCGCGCGCGCTATTCCGGGCTGAAGTGAGGTCACCCTCGGCCTGAGCCAGTTTACGGGCCTGCGCCTCGCGTTGGACAAGCGCCACGATGCCGGTCTCGACTTCTTCCACAGCGCGCAGAACCAGCTGCCGATAACTGGCCAGGGCTTCTCGCTCCGCGCCGCGAGCGTCTGCGACCTGCGCATCGACGCGCCCGAAGTCGAACAGGCGCCAGCGCAGCCCGCCCGCCAGGCTCGCGGTGAGCGCATTCCCCGTTAGAAGCCGCTCTGGATCGAGTGCCTCAAAGCCAAGCAGGCCGGAAAGGGAGATTTTGGGATAGTACTCCGCGATCGCGCGGCCGATCCTGGCACTAGACGCAGCGAGCCGCCGCTCACCCGCGAGCAGGTCGGGCCGCCGCCTCAGCAAGTCGCCAGCTCCTCCGGTATTCGCAAATGCCGGCGGGGTCGGCACCGGCCGGACCACTGCGAGCTCGGCGCGGTAAGTCCCGGGCTTGGCTCCCATGAGCACGTCGAGACGGTTGAGCTGCGCCGTGGCGGCAGCTTCAAGCATCGGAAGTCCGGCTTCAAGCTGCCGCAGTTGCGCGGCCGTGCGCCGGCTGTCCTGGCTGGCTGCCAGCCCTGCGCTGACGCGCCCGCGCGCAAGCCGGTCCAGGCTCGCCGCCGCCGCAATCTGCTCGCCGAGAAGCACTCGGCGTTGTTGGAGAAGGCGCAGCTGAATATAAGCGTCGGCAGCCTCGGCGATGACGGTGATGCGGGCGGCCGCGAGATCGGCATAGGCCGCCTGCGCGTCCGCGCTGGCCGCCTCGCGCCCGCGACGCGCGCCGCCGAACAGGTCGACTTCCCAAGATGCCGAGGCTCCGACCGAGTAGGAGTCGAACGTTCGCTCGAAACCGGGAGCGAGTTCGACAAGCGGACCGAGCTGGCCTTCGAGCGATTGCCGTTGAACGGCCGCCTGTCCTTGCAGTCCAACTGAGGGCAACTGCTCGGCGCGGGCGAGCTTGACCGCCGCCGCAGCGCGGTCCAACCGAGCCCGCGCAGCGGCGATGTCCAGGTTGGCGTTGGCCGCACGCTCGACGATGCGCGACAGGTCGGGATCGCCGAAACCTTCCCACCAAGTCGCGAGCTCGGGCGCAGGCCGGATCGCCCGGCGCTCGGCAAGGAGCGGGTCGGCCATGAACCTGCCGGTCGCTTGGAGGTCCTGTGGTGCCGGCGTCCTGTAGTCGGGTCCGACGGTCGCGCAGCCGGCCAGCAGACTGGTTGTCGCAACGAGCCTCAAGATGCGGAGAGGGGTCACTTTGCCGCTCCCTCTGCTGAAGGGTCCGAGCGCGGCGGTCCTGCGCGACTACGCCCCAAACCTCCGAACAGAAGGGCATAAAGAGCGGGGATCAGCACCAATGTGATCAGCGTTCCGAGCAGCAGACCTCCGATCATCGCCGCCGCCATCGGCTTCCAAAGCGCGCCGCCGAACAGAAACAGCGGCACGAGACCCAGCACGCAGACCAATTTCGTCATGACAATGGGCCGAAGTCGAACCACGGCCGCTGCCGCGATGGCGTCCAAGAGGTCGCGCCCCGCGGCGCGCTCTTCGTGAAGGCGCTCGATCAGCAGCACCGCGTTATTGACGATGATCCCCGCGAGCGCGAGCAGTCCGAGCGTCGCGGTGAACGTCATCGACTGCCCCGACACCAACAAACCGAGCGTAGCGCCGATAAAGACGAACGGAACCGAAAGCATGATGATCGCGGTCTCGCGGAGCGAGCCGAAGCGCCAGAGAAACAATGCCGCCATGCCGAGCACCGCTAGGGGCAGGAACCCGGCCAATCCCGCGTTCGCCTCGGTCGCTTCCTCGATCTCGCCGCCCATCTCGACCCGATGTCCATTCGGCAGATCAAGCCGCTCGAGCGCCGGCGCCATCTCGTCGGCGACTCCTTGCGCAGTCAGATCGGCGCGCCGCGCGTTCACGGTCACAACGGACTCGAGGTTGCGACGCATCAGGACACTGCGCTGCAGATCGAGCTTGACGGAGGCTATCTCGCCAAGCTGCACGGGACCGTTCGCGCCAAAAACTGGCATGGCGGAGACTCGTTCAGGGCTCAGCCGCTCTTCTTCCCTCGCGCGCAGGACGACCGGTATGAGCACGTCGCCGTTGCGCAAGACCGTGACCGATCGGCCCGAATACGCACTCTCGAGCGAGCGCGCCGCATCAGCAGGCGTAACCCCGGCCGCGGCGGCACGCGCATGATCGATCGTCAACACCAGTTGCGGAATGCTCGTCTCTGCATCGTCCTTGATGTCTGTCATGCCGGCCTCGCGCAGTTCGTCCTTGAGCCGAGCCGCAGCCGTATCGAGCACTTCGCGATCAGGACCTGTCAGACGAAACACGGCCACGCCTGCCTCCGAGGCGCCGAGCGAAAATCGCTTGGGTTCAATCCGGGCGGCAGGAAAAGTTGGCCGGAGATCGGTGCGCAGTTTGGCAAGCGTCGCCTCGATGTCCGCGTCACCTTTCAGATTCGCGACCGCATAGGCGCGATGGCTGGCCGGCCCAGGGGGATTCAGGCCGAGGATGAAGCGCGGGCCGCCGTCGCCAACATAAACCACGTTGCCGTCGAGTTCGGGAAAACGCTTGACGTCGGCGAGCCGCGCCGACAGCGCTTGCGCCAGGCGGTAGGTCTCGCGGGGCTCAGTCCCCGCGTCGAGTTCGACCGGAATCTGGACCTGCTTGCGCGCTGACGGCGAAAGGAGTTCGGTCGGCACGAGCGCGACAAGCGCGAACGACCCGGCGAGCATGGCGCTCAGGATACCGATGAAAACCAATGGACGCCGGACGATCGTGCCGACCTTGCCGCCATACCACCTTGTGACGCGAGCAATGAACCCTTTGTTTTCGGACCCATGCGCCGGCGCGTGCGCATAGCGCGCAGCGAGCAGGGGCGTAACCGTGAGCGCAATGAAAAGCGACAGCAACAACGTGATCGCCATCACCACGGCGAGATAGCGCATGTATTCAGCGGTTGCGCTGGCGCCGCCGACCAGCGGCAGAAACGCAATGATGATCGCGAGCGACGACACCAGCAATGGCGCCGCGAGGGTCCGACCGGCTGCCTCCGCCGCGGCCTGGCGTTCTTCGCCCAACCCTATTCGGCGTTCGTAGTCTTCGACAACGACGATGCCGTTATCGACGAACAACCCGAGCGCGATGATGACCGCGGCGATCGAAACCTGATGGAGATCGATGCCAAGCAATCGCATTGCGATCAGCGTTCCCAGCACCGTCAGCGGCACGATCGCGCTTGTCACGAGACCGACACGCCAACCCAGGAAGAAGACCACGACCGCCATGACGACAACGACCGTTTCCAGGAAGATCTGACCGACCTTGCTCAGTTCCGCTCCCACGACCTTTGCCTGATCGGTGACCGGCTCAAGCTTCATTCCGGCCGGCAGGTCGGCTCGGACTTCGGAGACCTTTTCCTGGAGCCGATCCACGAAGCTGATGACGTTTGAACCTTCCCGCATCGCTACGCCCAACACGATGGCCGGTTCGCCGTTCGAGAGAACAGCGGTGGCAACAGGGTCCTGTGCCTTGCGCTCGATGCGACCGATCGATCCCAGCGGAACCGCACCGCCCCCTGGCAGGGGAACGGGGATGGCGGCGAGCGCAGCTTCATCGGGCAGGTCACCAGTCGGAAGGAGCGTCAGCACGCGGCCGCCGGCGTGGATCTCACCAGCGGCCGAGACCACGTTGCGTCGCGCGAGCGCGGCTGCAACGCCATCGGCCGTCAGTCCTGCCGCCGCGAGACTTGGCATCGCGAGGTCGACGTACACCCTCTCCTCGCGCACGCCATGAAGTGAGATCTGCGCCACGCCAGGCACTGATTGAAGGCGGCTGCGAGCAGCGCGCGCGGCGTCCTGAAGCTGGCCGGCCGAATAGCCTCTGCCGGTCAAAGCGAGCGTTAAGACAGATACGCGCCCAAACTCATCATTGACGAGAGGACCGAGGGCGCCCTCCGGCAGGTTTGGCGCAGCTTCCGCTGCCTTGACCCGGAGCCGCTGCCAAATGGCAGGAAGGCGGTCCGGTGCGACACTATCGTACAGATTGACGTAGATGAGGACGGAACCAGGCCGCACCGTGGTCTCGATATGCTCGACGTCGGCAATCTCGCGCACCTTGTCTTCAATCGGCCGTGCGACGAGCCGCTCCATGCGGTCAGTGGGCGCGCCGCTGAGATAGGCCTCAACGGTTGCGGTGCGGATCGGTACTGTGGGTTCTTCAGTTGCCGGAAAGTCGAGCAGCATTGCCGCTCCGACGAGAAACACCGCGATCGCAGCTGCGAGGGTGAAACGGACGCGCTTCAGCGCCTGTGCGGTTATGGTCATCACCCGCTTCAGCGCGTTGCGCGGACGGGCCTGACGACCATGTCCGAGGTTAGGAAGTTACCGCCCGCCGAAACAATCTGCGAGCCTGCACGGACCTCACCGGTGACGATGGCACGGCCAGCGACGAGTTCGAGCAGGCTTACCGGTACCAAGCGAAGTTTGTTGCCCGGCCCAACGACAAACAACCCGGCCCGCCCGCTGCGGTCATTCACGAGCGCCGCCGCGGGGACCGACACTCCAGTTTCTCCCGCGCTGCCGAGGCTGAGTTCCACAGCGGCTCCGATGGGCGGACTACCCCCAACGACCGCGAAACGCGCCTCCCGCGCGCCAGTCGCCGATGCTCTGGCGCTTACACCGAGAAAGCGAGCCGTCCCGGTCTCCCCGGAGAAACGGAACTGCGTGAAGCCGCTGCCGGTAAGGTCGGCCAACGCCTGCGCCGGAACCGGCGATACGATTTCGCGAGCGCCGTCAGGTTCGATCTCGAACAGAACGGCACCAGGCTGAAGCTGCGCCGAAAGCTCCGCTTGGCGCGAGACGATCACCCCGCTGGCCGGCGCTCTAAGTGTCGCTGTACCGAGGCGTCGCGCGGCCTCAGCGCGCTGAGAGCGCGCGGCCGCCAGTGCCTGATCCGCCGCTAGTGCCTCCGCGCGAGCGGCGTCCGCTTCGGCACGGCTTACCGAGCCGCTCCCATCGAGCGTTTGAAACCGTCCGGCTCTCCTTCGTCGCTCCTCCGCCTGCGCAGCCAGCCGCGCTTCGTCCGCGCGCGCGGAATCCAGAGCCAGAGCGAGACCCTGCGTATCGAGCGTCGCAAGCACCGTTCCAGCCTCGACGCGATCCCCGATCGCCGCGCTGAGGCGTACGACCCGTCCTCCTGTTTCGGTCGCGACTTGATGCGTTCGACCACTGCGAATGATGCCGGTCACGATCCCGCGCGGGTCGGACGCCGGCTCGGCGACCGCAACCAGGGCCGTCGGCGGCACCTCCGGTGGCGGAGCCTCCTCGGCGCACGCCGCTAACGCCAGCGCTGACAGAACCGGCAGAACATGAGAGCGGGTCATGACAGCCGGTCAACCAGCCGCACGTTGGACTGCGGTGCATCAATCGTGCAGGTTTCGTGCAGAGGTGTCGCGCCATCTGCTGCCGCGGCCTATACTAGGCCCATACCCGGTAGAGGACGTTCTCCATGGCCGAAAACGCGCTGATCCTAGTCGCTGAAGACGAGTCGCAGATTGCGGAGGTTCTGATCGCGTATCTCGAGCGCGAGGGATTCCGCACCGTTCACGCAAGCGACGGACGTATAGCGTTAGATCACCACTCGATGCTGAACCCCGATCTGGTCTTGCTCGACATCAAGCTGCCCAAATTGGACGGACTTGCAGTACTTTCTCAGCTGCGGCGAACCTCCGACACGCCCGTCATCATGGTGACGGCGCTGAAGGAAGACCTCGATAAGCTCCTCGCGCTGCGCGTCGGCGCCGATGACTATGTCGTCAAGCCGTTCAATCCCCTAGAGGTGGTGGCGCGGGTCAGAACGGTGCTTCGCCGCACGCGCGGTCAGCAGTCCACCCGAGCTCTGAGGGTCGGTGCCCTCGAGATCGATCGCGTGGCTCATCACGCACAGGTGTCGGTCAAGGAGGCCCGAACGTCGCTGGATCTAACGCCGACCGAGTTTCGCATTCTTGTCCATATGGCCGAGACACCTCGCAAGGCCTTTACACGCAGTGAGCTCATCGATGCGTGTCTCCCGGAGGGCGAGGCCGTTGAGCGTACGGTCGACAGCCACATCAGCAATCTGCGCCGGAAAATCGCCGATGCCGGAGGGGGCGAGATGATGGAGTCTGTGCGGGGGATCGGATATCGTCTCGAGGCCCTCAGTTGATGCGCTGGGCCAAGTCGATCGCCGGCCAGCTCGCCCTCTCGACCGCGCTCGCCACATTGATCGGCGTCGGCATCGTCATCGGCGGCCTGGCGATTTATTATCACTTCGCGATGGAGACACTGCTGTCGAGTGTCTCTCCGAGCACACGAGAAGCGCTCGAGCGGCTCGACGTCGGATTGCAGCTGAACGTCGGCAATACCGAGGACATCAACCGCGTGGTTACCCGCGCGGAGATTTTTCAGCTTGAGACCTTTGTAATCGTCGCGTTGTGCGTCCTCGGATTAGGGGTCGGGGCGGCGATAGGCGTCACGCTCGGCCGGCGACTTGGTAAGCCGATTCAAAGCGTGGCGAACGTTGCCGGACTCATCGCGGCGGGCGACTATGGCGAGCGAGCCAACGCTCCGCGCGGAACGATTGGCGAGCCGGCCGAGCTCGTCGCGAACTTCAACCGTATGGCGCAAGTCCTAGAAACCGCCGAGCGCGAGCTGACCGAAACCGGCTCCGCCATCGCGCACGAGTTGAGAACGCCGGTGACGGTCTTGCGCGCGCGGCTCCAAGCGATGCTCGACGGCGTATTCAGCCCTTCGGAACGCGAACTCGCGGGTCTCGTCGGACAGACCGAGATGCTTTCAGCCATCATTGACAGACTGCGTGTGCTCAGCTTGTCCAGCGCCGGTCGGTTAGAAGCAGTCCGGACCAGCATTGACCTGGCAGAAGAAGCGGAAAGCGTCATTGCAGCGCTCGGGCCCGATCTCAACGCCGCAGGTCTTGCGATCGAAACTCGGCTCGGCACCGCGCCCGCATGGGCCGACGCGACGCAGATGCGCCAGATTGTTTCCGTCTTCCTCGACAACGCTCGGCGCTACGCGGCGAGTGGCGGACAGGTTCTTATTGAAACCGGATGCCACGGATCGCTGGCGCGCATCTCTGTCCTCGACCGCGGACCTGGTCTCGAACCGAGCCAATACCTCACCGCGTTCGACCGCTTCTGGCGCGCCGAAGAGTCGCGCGCGCGTCACTCAGGCGGCTCAGGTCTCGGTCTCGCGGTCGTCCGCGCCATTGCCATGCAACATGGTGGACGTGCCTACGCCGAGCCACGCCCGGGAGGTGGCGCTGTTTTCGCGGTCGAGATCGCGGCTTCGGCAGGCAGAAATCGCGGTTGGTTTATGCGCGAACAGTTTGAGGCTCCGGCAGCGCCTCGACGCTGACGGACTTCGGTTTCAAGACGGTCGCGCTGCAGGCCGCACTCGCCGCACCAGTATGTCGATCCCCCTAAGTAAGACCGATCCTCACGGAGCTTCAGACCGCGAACTCCGTCTGGAGGACCGTGCTGACGATCCGCACGTTCGATCGATCGTTCAACGCATTGAGCTTGGGGTCTCGAAACATCTCGGGCGTGAGCTTGCGATCCTTGATTGAGAACAACCGCTTGCCGACGCTATTGTCGTCGAAGTTGGCAGGAGACCCATCGCCGTTGACATCCATCGCAATAATGGTTTTGCGTTCTGAGATCATCGCCAGCGCGGTTGTCAGTTCATCAAGGCTGAGCGTGCCCTGTTGCCAGTTGTAGAAATTGGTGAAGCAGTCTTCGTCCCGCAGGACGTCCTTGTCGATGGAGATATAGACCTCATCTGTCGGAATGCGGTCTAGCACACCCGCCATCACGGCCTCGATGCCTTCCTCTTCGATCGTCCGCCAGCGCACCCTCGTCGTGAGCGTGCCTTTGTCCGCCGTGCCGCAGATGCTCGGCACGGACACTTCGCCAAGATAGGTTGCTTCGCGAAGCGAATGAGGAAAGGTTTCTAGACGACCCGTATCGAAGAGCTCGAAACTATGGGTCAGAGGCCCCGTCGGAGTCGGCGGCACGACCTGCATTTCGAGGTCGCCGTTCACGCCAAGTTGGGCGACCCGCGCGATGTGAGGCATGTCCAGCACGTGGCGCACCCATGAACCCGCATGAACCGCCTCCGCCGGCGGCACTTTCACCCAGTCGGTGTGGTTGTCGAAATGGATGACGGAGAACGGGCGCGGTTCGAGCAGGCTGATCCAAAGCCAGCTCAGGTTGTGAAAGTCGCTGGATCCGAACAAGATGATCGCGCCTTCCAACGTCGGAACCTTGTCGCCGACGCGCGCGCCCAACTCGGCCAGGTCCTCCTTGGTCGACCAGTATCGCAACCGATCATGGAGGTCGCGCGCATCGACGACGATCGGATCGAACCGCGCCACGGTTTCGGGCTGCCGCACGATTGAGCCGTCGATGTCAACGATAACGATGCGTTCGAGCTTGTTCCGAAGGGTGGACATGAGTTCTCCGTTTAGTGGTTTGAGCGCTAACCGATCATGACGCCGGACCAGTCCCGGCGTCGGAGCGGTTTGCAGGTTGATGGGGGAAGCGGTGAGATGCTTTTGCGTCCAGCAGGCGGACTGGCAGAAGGCTCGGTCTCCAGGCGTTCCCGGAGCTGCCGCCTGGCTCGGGACAGCCTGCTTTTCGCGGTTCCCTCTGGAACATCGAGACGTTTCATGACGTCATCCATCGACATGCCCTCCGCAGCGAGCAGGAGGATGTCGCGGTGTTCCGCGGGCATCGTTGTCATTGTCTTGGCGACGTCATCCAACTCGCAAACTCTTTCTTGGTCGATAATCACCGCCGTTACAGATTCGCTCGCTTCCGGATGAAGCTCCGTCACGAACCGTCCCCGACGGCGTTCGGAGAGAAAGCTGTTGCGCATGATGCGTCGCATCCACGCGGTCAGGTTTGAACCCCAAGCAAACGAGGCTCGCGCCCTCCAGCACCGCAGCATCGTGTCCTGCAGCAGGTCGTCAGCGTCGACGGCGTTGGCCGTCAACCGGTGAGCATAGCGTCGCAATGGCCCCGAGCGATCGAGGATCGCGGCACCAAACACGTCATCGGATACAAGGTCCGCACAAGGCACGCTGATGTGGCTCTCTTCTACTGACATACTCAGAACTCGCCTCGGAGGAGCCTCGTTGGACGGACCCTCATTGCTTAGGGTGCGAGCGTGAGTCTCACCGCGAGCAGAAGTACGGTCGGAAGCGCGACCCCCAGGCCGAAGACCAGGAAATGCGCCTCCCGAATTGCCTCCGCTGACGGCTGGCTCGGCTCCAAGGTCGCTCACCGTTCAGAAATTCTGCAGGCGGCGCGCGTTCCAGTCATGGACTTCGCGCTCAGCGCGATCGAGCTCGTAGCCGTATCGTTCCTGCACGCGCCCGGCGAGCCGATCGATACTTCCATCGATGACCATCAGATCGTCGTCCGTGAGGCGTCCCCACTGCTGCTTGACCCAACCGCGCACCTGCAGCCAGTCGCCTTCTAAACGGTTATCGCTCATCGCCACTCTCCTTCACGGAAGACCTTCTGTCCGCTGTCCACGTCCACATCGTGTGGAGGTCGTGTCCAGGGTTCACGGGAAGCTTCTCGAAGTCTGAGGCGACTGTCATATGCGATCAGCCCTAGGCGTGCCGCAGGGATGTCACTGGTGGGTGAGCCACTTATTCATCTCAGACGGCCCGGTGATGTCTCGCCAGCCCAAATTAGAACCTGACCTGATCTCCTCGATATTCGCTGTCTCACGACGTAAATCTGGCCATCGACAGCCCTGTGCGCCAATCGATGACGACCCTGACCTAGTAGTTGCGCAAATCGGCGCCTTGGCCTTCGCACGTCACCTGCGCCGAACGTGCAACGTCCCTCCATCGAACTTCGACTTAGCGCGCGCCGTGATCGCTAATGCGGACGCGGCCGGCATCGTGCATAGGGTTAGTACTCGCTCTGGCGACGCTGGCCGTCGTGATATGGATCGTAAGCGTCGCGTCGTAAGTAGGCAGGGCACGTTTGGAGTACTGCGTGCCGCGCGGTTCAAATTGTAGACCAAAGGTGCTTTGTGGTGGGTTGGATTGCACTTCTATTTGCCGGGATCTTCGAGATCGGGTGGCCCGTCGGCCTGAAGATGGCTCAAGTGCCCGCTACGCGCTCCAGCGGTATCCTTATTGCGGTGGGATGCATGGGTGTCAGTGGCGCTTTGCTCTGGTTCGCTCAGAAGTCGATCCCGATCGGAACTGCCTATGCGATCTGGACCGGCATCGGTGCGGCAGGCACCTTCCTGGTAGGAGTAATGATGTACGACGATCCGACTTCGATCGGGCGATTTCTCGGCGTTGCTTTGATCATCGGCGGCGTAATCACCCTGAAGCTGGCGCACTAAAGGGCGCGCTGCGGTCAAGATGCGACTGGCAAACTATCGATGAGACGCTGTTGCAAGTTGGCGGCTAACGATGCGGTCATAGCAGCAGAAAGGATGATTTCGATGAAGAAGGTGAACCTGAATCATGCGTTCTCAACGTTCCCAGATGCATGGAGCCCCAAGGTTGCGGGCGATATCAACGACACTCAGATCAAGCTCGCCAAATTCCGCGGCTCTTTCCATTGGCATCATCATGACAATGAGGACGAGCTGTTTTTGGTTGTCGAGGGCAAGCTTAGGATGGGGTTCCGCGATCACAATGTCGATCTTGATGCGGGCGAATTCATCATCGTGCCCAAGGGCGTGGAACACCGCCCCGAGGCGTTGAGCGACGAGTGTCACGTCGTGCTCTTGGAGCCCAACACCACGCTCAACTCGGGCAACGTGGAGAACGAGCGCACAGTGCGCGAACTCGAACGGATCGCGTGACGGCACGGGATTGATGCCAAGGAGCCCGCGCCGGTCGACCCTGAAAGTGACCCGAGCGAGATAAGACATGACGTCGTTATGGTTGTCGGATGAGGTTTGGGAAGAGCAGCCGCACCGGCCCAGAAAGGCGCCCGCCTAAACGTACACACTCGGCGAGACCGGCTAGGTGACTGCCGCTACTGCGCTAGTCGTCGCCAGCATGGGTAGCGCAGGTCGCGCCATGGGTAAAAGGCTATGACGCTGATCCACTAAGCCCTCTCGCACTTTCGACGGGGAATGCTGAGCAATGTGGTTGCACAAGTGTCCCTCGGGCGAACGCGACGACAGCGAGTCAGTCTAAATGACTGTATTACCGAAATGATTTTCGAGATCGCCCGGGCTTTTGGCAGCCTTCTAAGAGTGCTGCTGGCGATCCAGTTCTTCCGCGACAAGCTTCAGGTAATCCTCGATTGTCTTGCCGGGTTCGAGCTTGAAGGTTCGGCCGTTTGATGTGCAGGTCTCGATGAGATCGACTCGGAAGGCGCGGAACGCGCCGCGCAGCTCGCACCAGGCCGAGCAAGTCCAGACCCGCCCCCAGTAGTCAATCTGAAGCGGCCGGATGTCGCGCTCGCTCACCTCGCCCGTAAGTGATCTGTAGACGATCGCCAGAGTGAGACGCTCACGGATCGCTCGGCGGAGCAGCGGCATGTGGGCCAGACCCGCGCGGGTCTGCGCAAGTTCGTAGACGCCGAACCCCCAGGACGCGGGTGAACGACGCCGCACCGAGGCGTGGCCCTCCAGCTTGGCCATCAGGCTGCGGGCGGCCGCGCCGAGCTCCGCGTCCGCGGCCTCGCCGACGATAGCCATGCCGAGGCTCAGCGCTTCCAGCTCGATCAGCGACATGGCGAGCGGGGGCAGGAACACGGGCTCGCGCAGCAGATAGCCGACCCCGCGCTCGCCCTCGACCGGCACGCCCGAGGCGACCAGCGCATCCATGTCGCGGTAGACGGTTCGCTCAGAGACGGACAGGGCGGCGGCGAGCTCGCGGGCGGCATGGAGGCGTCCGTCGCGGACGATCTCGACGATATCGGCCAGCCGCTCCGCGCGCCGCATGCCGCCTCAATTCACGCTGATCGCGACGCTCGTATGCATCATTTTTACGGACGAGCCATCGATGGCGCGCAGGAACGGAGCGTTCGCCGGCTCCTTCGCGATGCCCGCGGCCGCCGCCTGAGCACTGTCCATGTCCCGCCATTCGACATGGTCGATCCAGGCCCCGTCCTCGCCGCGCGACAGCCGCCGCGACACGAACCCTCGGCAGCCGTCCACATAGGCGCTGACGGCCTCGGCTGACTTGGCGAACACCTCCGGGTCGGCCCCATCGATGAGCCGGAAGATGACGGTTTCGATCACGTGGGTCGTCACGGGCGTTCCTTTCGAGCGGTTGCACCGCCGCTTCCTGCCCGAAGCCAACTGACAGGATCCGTCAGTTGAGACCTGCCA
Organism: Sphingomonas sp. CCH5-D11; assembly: GCF_001557395.1. NCBI lineage: Bacteria > Pseudomonadati > Pseudomonadota > Alphaproteobacteria > Sphingomonadales > Sphingomonadaceae > Sphingomonas > Sphingomonas sp. CCH5-D11. Next base: position 19,434 of record NZ_LSKH01000186.1, read on the forward strand.
CAGCTCCACCGCAGCACCAATAGCTCGGTTACCTCATGAAGATCCTTCACATCGACGCTTCCGCGAGGATCGAAGGGTCTCACTCCCGCGCCCTGTCCGCACACTTCGTCAAGGCGCTGACCAAAGGCGCGCCGGGATCGAGCGTCGACCGGATCGACCTCGCGCTCTCGCCGCCCCGCCACTTCGGCGCGTGGGAAGCGGCCGCCGTCGCCACTCCGGTCGCCGATCACTCGCCCGAGATGCGGGCGGCGATCGCCGACTCCGATGCGTTCACTGCGCGTCTGCTGACGGCAGATGCGCTCGTCATCGGGACGCCGATCTACAATTTCGGCATGCCCTCGACCTTAAAGGCATTCTTCGACCATGTGTCACGCAACGGCCTGACCTTCGTGTCAGACGAGACGGGGACGCGAGGACTGCTCGGCGAACTCAGGGTGGCGGTCCTGGTCGCCGCCGGCGGCTCTTATGGACCCGGCGAGATGTTCGACGGCATGGACGCGCTCACGCCGCACATCCGCGCGGTCCTGGGCTTCATGGGCGTGACCGACCTCGCCTTTGTGACGGCCCGGCCGATGCTTTTCGCCGGTCCCGACGCTGCCGAAGCAACGATGGCTCGCGCGCTGGCCGAGGTGGACGCTTTGGCGGTGCGATGGCTGCCTTAGCGCCGCGCAGCGCGGATCGAGCCGAGCGGGCCGATAGCACGCGTCTCCCTATTCACTCTCAAGCGGCTTTAGCGCGCCGAAGAACCCGTCGACCCGCCGCACCTTGCCGGTCGCGCGGTCCAAGGTGACGGCATCCATGCCGTCGAACCGGCGTCCGTCGGGCCACGTGATCACCCACGAGTAGCGCGCGCGATCATGGTGCGCATCGATCGCGCTGGTGCGTGATATCCTGCATTCGCCGTTCTCGGCCCAGAATGCGTGGACCATGGCGAAACCGGCCAAGTACTTGGTGCGGGTGGTCGGGCTCGAACCGACACTCCTTTCGGAACCGGATTTTGAATCCGGCGCGTCTACCAATTTCACCACACCCGCGTTGAGCCCCTTGGCTCCTATGTGGCTCCTAGCCGATTTCGGCACTATTCGGGAGAGCCGATCAGATCGCCCGTAAGTGCCTGTTTTCGCATCGGAACCGAAAAAAGTTCTATAGAACTAAACAAACTCCTTTTTTGAGATCCTGCGCGTCCACCAACCTTGCCGCACACGCGTCGAGCCGCTTGGCGCCCGGTTGATCGCGACAGCTCTGCATTCGGCTGAAATCGGAAACTGCTCAGCCGTTTGGTTGCAATGTGGTTGCACCAGCGACCTCACCGGCGCTTAAAGCAGCTTGGCAGGTCGCTATGTCTTTGACTTATCGCGACTTTCCGGCCCAGCCTAAATTCTATTGACAGCCTTCGGAGGGCAGCGCTCTATCCAGCTGAGCTACGGGTGCCGGAAAGGAGCGCCTAGCAGCGGTCGGCGGCGGGCGCCAGCGGTTTTACGCAGGTCGCCTTACTTGGCGAGTTCGACCGGCTGAAACGGCGCCAGCCCGCAGCTTGCGCCGCGCATCGGCGGGTTCACGCTGAACACGGTGATGATGTCCTGCGCGCACAACTGGCTGAGCGACGTGGCGTAGCTGAACCGTCGTTCGAACCCGAGCTGCGGGCAGGAGTTCGGCAACGTGACGCGATAATAGCGGCCGCCGTTCACGCGAAAGTCGATGATCTGGTCGCTGCGAACCAGGCTCTCGCGGATACTGCTGATCGGGATGCAGGTCTGCGGCGCGCCCGCGGGTGTTGCGGCGGGCACGGCGTTCCGATCCCGCGCGGCACCCGGCGCGGCGAAGGTCACGATGGCGAGGGCAACCGGGAACAGGATACGCATCGACCTTCTCCTTCTGCCCTCGCCGCGGTCATTCCCCGGCGAAGGCGCTCTTCAGGCGGGAGAAGAAGCCCTGGCTCGCAGGACATTCATCCCCCGTCTCCGTCTCGCGGAACTCTTCCAGCAAGGCACGCTGACGGGTGGACAGCCGCGTTGGCGTTTCAACGTCGATCTGCACCACCAGATCCCCGAAGCCCCTGCCCTGCAGCACCGGCATGCCGGCGCCGCGCTGGCGCAGCTGCTTGCCGGACTGGATGCCAGCCGGGATGCGCAGTTCATGGTTCCGCCCATCCAGCCCCGGGATGGTGAGCGATCCGCCGAGCGCCGCGGTGGTGAAGCTGATCGGCGCGCGCGCGAACAGCGTAGTCCCCTCGCGCTCGAACAGGCTGTGCCGCTTCACGTGAAGGAAGATATAAAGGTCGCCGGCCGGCGCACCGCGCGCACCAGCCTCGCCCTCGCCGGTCATGCGCACGCGGGTCCCTTCGTCCACCCCCGGCGGGATCTCGACGCTCAGCGTCTTGGTACGCTCGATCCGGCCATCCCCGCGGCAGTCCGGGCAGGGGTCGTCAATCACCTGACCGGAGCCGTTGCAGACCGGACAAGCGCGCTCCACGACGAAAAAGCCCTGCTGTGCCCGCACCTTGCCGTGCCCGGCGCAGGTGTTGCAGGTGTGCGGATGGCTACCGGCACGCGCGCCTGAACCGTGGCACGTGTCGCAGGCGGCCGTCACATCGACCGTGATCTCCGCGGATTTGCCGTGAAAGGCCTCCTCCAGCGTGATCTCCATGTCGTACCGCAGATCGGCGCCGCGGCGCACCTGCTGGCGACCGCCCGGGCGACCACCCATGAATTCGCCAAAGACGCTCTCGAAAATGTCGGAGAAGCCGGAGAAATCCGCATGGCCATTGCCTGCGCCGCCACCGCCGTTGCGAAAGGCGGCATGGCCGTATCGGTCATAGGCCGCGCGCTTCTGCGGATCCTTCAGGCAGTCATAAGCCTCGCTGACCGCCTTGAACTTGGCTTCAGAATCCTTGCACCCGGCATTCTTGTCCGGGTGATACTTCATCGCCAGCTTGCGGTATGCGGACTTGATCGTCCCGGCATCGGCCGAACGCTCGACCTCCAGCAGTTCGTAGAAATCAACTTCGGTCATGCGGACCTCATAGCCCTCTCCCCTCCGGGAAGAGGGTTGAGAGAAGGGCAGTCATCGGCCGTTCCGACCTGCCCCTCTCCCGCCTTCACTTCGTTCGGCTGCCCTCTCCCCGGTGGGAAGAGGGCGAACCCATTACGCCTTCTGATTGTCGTCAACTTCCGAGAACTCGGCGTCGACCACATCATCTTCCTTCGGCGCATCGGTGCCGGCATCGGCGTTCGGGGAAGACTCAGCCTGCTGCTGCTTCTCGTAGATCGCCTGTCCCAGCTTCATCGCGACCTGCGCCAGCGCCTGGCTCTTCTCGTTCATCGCCTCGGGATCACCACCCTCGACCGCCGCCTTGGCGGCATCGATCGCGGCCTGGATCTCGCCCTTCAGCGCCTCGTCCACCTTGTCGCCATTGTCGGCAAGCTGGCGCTCGGTGGTGTGGATCAGCGATTCGGCGTTGTTCTTCGCCTCGGCACCAGCCTTGCGCTTCTTGTCCTCCTCGGCGAACTGCTCGGCTTCCTGCACCATCTTCTCGATGTCGGCATCCGACAGACCGCCCGATGCCTGAATGCGGATCTGCTGCTCCTTGCCGGTGCCCTTGTCCTTGGCCGACACGTTCACGATGCCGTTGGCGTCGATGTCGAACGTCACCTCGATCTGCGGCACGCCGCGCGGTGCCGGCGGGATGCCGACGAGATCGAATTGGCCGAGCATCTTGTTGTCGGCCGCCATCTCGCGCTCGCCCTGGAACACGCGGATCGTCACCGCCTGCTGATTGTCATCGGCAGTCGAATAGGTCTGCGACTTCTTGGTCGGGATCGTGGTGTTGCGATCGATCATGCGGGTGAACACGCCACCGAGGGTCTCGATGCCCAGCGACAGCGGCGTCACGTCGAGAAGCAGCACGTCCTTGACGTCGCCCTGCAGCACGCCCGCCTGGATCGCCGCGCCCATCGCCACGACTTCGTCCGGGTTCACGCCGGTGTGCGGCTCCTTGCCGAAGAAGTTCTTCACCGCCTCGCGCACCTTGGGCATGCGCGTCATGCCGCCCACCAGCACAACCTCGCTGATGTCGCTGGCCTTCACGCCCGCATCGGCGAGCGCCTTCTTCATCGGCTCGATCGTGCGCTTGATCAGGTCATCGACCAGGCGCTCCAGGTCGGCGCGGCTGATCGTCTTGACGAGGTGCTTCGGGCCATTCTGGTCGGCGGTGATGAACGGCAGGTTCACCTCGGTCGAGGCGGCCGACGACAGCTCGATCTTCGCCTTCTCGGCCGCTTCCTTCAGGCGCTGCAGCGCGAGCTTGTCCTTGGTGAGGTCGATGCCCTCATCCTTCTTGAAGCCCTCTGCCAGGTAATCGACCAGCTTGTTGTCGAAGTCTTCGCCACCCAGGAAGGTATCGCCATTGGTGGCCTTCACCTCGAACACGCCGTCGCCGATCTCCAGGATCGAAACGTCGAAGGTGCCGCCGCCAAGGTCATAGACCGCGATGGTCTTGCCGTCCTGCTTCTCCAGGCCATAGGCGAGCGCCGCCGCCGTCGGCTCGTTGATGATGCGCAGCACTTCAAGGCCCGCGATCTGGCCGGCGTCCTTGGTCGCCTGGCGCTGCGCGTCGTTGAAATACGCCGGCACGGTGATCACCGCCTGCGTGACCGTCTCGCCAAGATAGCTCTCGGCGGTTTCCTTCATCTTCTGCAGCGTGAAGGCGCTGATCTGCGACGGGCTGTAGTCCTTGCCGCCGGCCTGCACCCAGGCGTCGCCATTGGCGCCGCGCACGATGTGATACGGGACGAGCTCGGTATCCTTCTTGGTGATCGGATCGTCGAAGCGGCGGCCGATCAGGCGCTTCACCGCGAAGATGGTGTTGTCGCCGTTCGTCACCGCCTGCCGCTTGGCCGGCTGGCCGACCAGCCGCTCGCCATCCTTGGCGAAGGCGACGATCGACGGCGTGGTGCGCGCGCCTTCCGCATTCTCGATCACCTTGGGCTTGCCGCCCTCCATCACTGCGACGCAGCTGTTGGTGGTGCCAAGATCAATACCGATAACTTTTGCCATGAGTGCTCTTCTAGCCCCTGCTCAAACAAAAAACCTGCCGCTTCGCCCCGTTACGGCGACGGAACAGCGTTGACGAAGCGCGATATAGGTGCCGGTTCCCACGCCGCAAGGCACCTCCCCAGCTTGCCGCCGGAGACGGCGCGGCGTAGCGATCCGGCATCGTTTCGCCTGGGAGAAGCCCTTGTTCCGCACTGCCGCCGCGCTTGCCATTGCCGCTGCCGCCCTCACTGGATGTGCGCCCGAGCCGCAATTGTCCATCAGCGATGCCTGGGTGCGCCTTGCCGCGGTCGAGGGGCGGCCGGCGGCTGGCTATTTCACCGTCTCTGGCGGGCCGGCGGCCACAACGTTGGTCAGCGTCCGGACGGATCTAGCCCTGCGCACCGAGCTTCACGAAAGCATGGCGGCGGCGGGCGGCGGCATGACGATGGACGCGATCGATCAGGTGCCCGTCCCCGCACGCGGTGAGGTGCGGTTCGCGCCCGGCGGCAAACATGCCATGCTGTTCGGCGTGAACCCTCAGGTGAAGCCGGGCACTTCGCTTACCCTCACCTTCACCTTTGCCGATTCGACCCGGATACAGCACAAGGCACGCGTCATCGCCGCAGGGGATCCGGCACCGTCTGTCGACTGATCGCCGATGGCGGATGTACCGGCATCGCTGTGCAATCGCCGGGTCAGATCACTGGTCCGTAACCTTTGCGCGGCATCACTGTGGCGATGATCAAGCTTGCGACATGGCAGAACCGGGTGAGACGCCGGGTGGAAGGGCGCAGCCCCCGGCAGATCGCCGCGCTGACCCTCAAGACGCTCCGCCATGCCGCCCGTAGCTTCAGCCCCGCGGCGGCGCGGGCGCGGCGCGCGGATCAGGCGTTCGACCGGCGCTGGGGAACGGACACGGGCGGGACGATGAACCTGTCCGCGCTGAACGTCGCGCGCGATCGTGCGCTGCTCGGCTTCGGTTATCAGGCCAGCAATGGCGTCGCGTTGACGGAGGCGATGGCCATCGCCGCGATCGACCCGGCGCGCTTCGCTTTCGTCGATTACGGCTCGGGCAAGGGCCGGGTCGTCATGATTGCCGCCAGGTTGGGCTTCGCGCGCGCCATTGGCGTTGAGTTCGCGCCCGAGCTTCACACGGTCGCGCTCGCCAACGCGGATCGCTTCGCGGCCGTCAGTGGCGCGCCGATCCGCTGCGACATGGTGCTGGGCGACGCCGGCAGCTTCGACCCACCGCCTGGCCCCTTCTTCGCCTATATCTACAACAGCTTCGGCCCGGTGATCCTGCGCGAAGTGCTGGCCAGGCTGGAGCAGCGCGCCGGTGCCGGCGATCCCGTGTTCGCGCTTTACGTCAATCCGCGCCACCGCGAGGCGTTCGAAGACAACGGCTGCTGGCACGTCCTGGCCGATCGTGGCGATTGGGTGCTCTACCGCCTCGCCGCCACCGCTGGCTGAAGCGCGCAGGGCGCTGGACCGGCGCGCCGAACTGCCTACCTTGGCGGCAATGACCATCCGGCGCCTCACCGATGGCGAGAAGCAACTCGCCCGCTCCATCTACGGCGATGCCATCGATCTGGAGCAGGTTGAGGTCTGCCACCACCGATGGTGGCCGCTCCAGCCGCGCCATGTCGTGATGGCGCCGCGCGGTCGCATCCACTTCCACCCCCATGGCGGCCTTTACCGCGACGATTTCGCCGCCGCCCCGCTTGGCGAGCAGGGGCTGTTCATCCACGAAATGTGTCACGTCTGGCAGCACCAGCGCGGCATCTTCCTGCCGCTCGCGCGCCATCCCTTCTGCCGCTACCATTACAGCGTGGTGCCCGGGTGGCCGCTCAAGCGCTATGGCATCGAACAGCAGGCGGAGATCGTCCGCCACGCCTTCCTGCTGCGCGCCGGCGCGCGCATCGTCGGCGCGCCCGACCTTTCGACCTACGAGAGCATCCTGCCCTTCAGCCGCTGCTGAGCGGAACTCAAGGAGCAGCCGCGGCTTTCCCTTGCCGACGCGTGATCGGGGAGCAGGACCAATGAACAGGCGCAACGCGGCGATCGCAGGCGGCATCGTGGCCGGGATCGTGACCACGGCGGCGATGTGGGCGGGGCGGCGCAGCGGCGTGCTCGGCAAGACGCTCGATCGCGACGCGGTCGACTGGATCGACCGCACCACCGGCTCGCGCGAGGTGATCGGCGACACCGGCACCAGCATGGTGGAGTTCGCCAATCACCTCGGCGCGTCCGCAGCCTTCGGCGGCCTCTATGCGCAGGTTCGGCAATGGGCGCCCAATGTGCCCCCCGCCGCGCTCGGCGCGATGTTCGGCACCGCCCTTTACGTCATCAATATCGCCGGCATCGCGCCACTCCTCGGCATCACCGAGGGCGAGGTCGAGGCCGGCCCGCGCAAGGCGTCCGAACGCTGGGCGCTTCATGTCCTCCAGTCGGTCGTCACCGCGCTCGTCGCCGAACGGCTGACGAGCGAGGGAGACCAGGCAACCGCCTGACGCGCGGCGGCTGGTCCGCTCGCTCGTCAGCTCACTTCATCAGCACCAGCTCTTCCGCCATGGTCGGGTGCAGCGCCACTGTTGAATCGAACTGCGCCTTGGTCAGCCCGGCCTTCACGCATACCGCTGCCGCCTGGATGATCTCGGGGCAATCCGGCCCGATCATGTGGATGCCCACCACCCGGTCCGTCTCGGCATCGCACACCATCTTGTACAGCGATCGCTCGTCGCGGCCCGCCAGCACGTTCTTCATCGGCCGGAAGTCGGACGAATAGATCCTCACGGAGCCCAGCTTCTGCCGCGCCTCGCTCTCCGTCATGCCGACGCCGGCGATCGGCGGGTGGCTGAAGCACGCCGCCGGCACGCAATCATAGTCCACCGATGCGCCGCCCTTGCCGAAGAGGTTGTCGGCGAACGCCTGCCCCTCGCGGATCGCCACCGGCGTCAGCTGGATGCGGTTGGTCACGTCGCCGACGGCATGGATCGACGGGCAAGTGGAGCAATTGTCGTCGTTCACCGGCACCGCACCCTTGGCGTCCACCTCCACGCCGGCATTCTCAAGGCCGAGCCCGTCGGTGTTGGGCACCCGGCCGGTCGCGTACATCACGCAATCCACCACCACGGGGTCGTGCCCCGTCATGTGCACTTCCAGACAGCCGTCCTCGCGCTTCTCGATCTTTTCGAAGGTCGCGTCGAACCGGAATTCCAGTCCCTTCATCATGCTGATCTGGAGCAGCCGATCACGGATCTGCAGGTCATAGCCGCGCAGGATGTCCTTGGTGCGGTTCATGATGATGACGTGCGCGCCAAGCTGGTGAAAAATGCCCGCGAACTCGTTGGCGATATAGCCGGCGCCCGCGATCAGCACGCGGCTGGGAATGGCGTCCAGGTGAAACACCTCGTTGGAGGTGATGCCATGTTCGGAGCCGGGGAACTCCGGAACATGCGGCCGTGCGCCGGTGGCGACCAGGATGTGCTTGGCCGTCTTGGTCGTGCCGTCCGCCAGGGTCACTTCATTGGGACCGGCGATCGTCGCGCGCTGGTGGATGATCTCGGCGCCGTTGGACTCCAGCGTCGTCGTGTACGCCTTGTTGATCCGGTCGACCTCCGCCAGCACATTTTCCTGCAGGCACTTCCAGTCGAACGCGCAATCGTCCGGCACGCGCCAGCCAAAGCGCTGCGCATCCTTCAGATCCTCCGCGAAATGCGCGCCATAGACGAGCAGCTTCTTGGGCACGCAGCCGCGGATCACACAGGTGCCGCCGACGCGATATTCCTCCGCCACCGCCACGCGCGCACCATGCGCCGCCGCCACCCGCGACGCCCGCGTGCCGCCGGAACCGGCCCCGATGGTGAAAAGGTCGTAATCGAAATCGGGCATCAATTCACTCCACTGGCGTCGAGCGCAGATATGAGCCCGAGGTGCTGGACGAAAGGATCGAAATCCCGATCACTGTAAAGCAGCGGGATACGATCAAGAATGCAGCGCGTGGCGATCAGCGTGTCGATCGTCTTGCGCGGGGTGATGCCGAGCGCGCGGAGCCGGTGAAAGTTGCGCGCAGCTTCCACCGCCACACGATGATCGCAGACGACCATAGGATAGAAGTCTGCAAAAAACGATCGCACCCGCGCTAGATGGGCGTTGTCACGCGTCCCCTGCAGAACCTCGGCCAGAACCAAATCACCCAGGACCAGTCGCTGGCGGCTCGAGCGGGGGTTCAGAATGACGTCCGTTTGCGGCGTCAGACGATCTCGCAGGTTATCGATCCAGACGCCGGAATCGACGAAGATCAATCCCATCCAGGGAGCGGCTTGTCCGTCCGCAGCTCATTCAGATCGCCTTCCCAGCCGAGCCCCCGCATACCTTCAACAGCCTGCTGTTGCCGCATGAACGCCAACGACTCCCGAAGCGCGCGATCCACAGCCTCGCGCATAGTCCGCACGCCAAAGCCCCTCATCACTTCTTCGATGAGTTCGTCATCGATAACGATATTGGTCCGCATGTGTATGACTCCGTAGAGTCATACACATAGCGTCTGCGCCCGCTCTATTCCAGCCCGGCGCGCCGGATCAGGTCGGTCGTCGAGGGGTCGAAATCGCCCCCGCCCTTTGCCGCCGCCTTCGCCATTTCCTTGCCCAGCTCGACGCCGAACTGGTCGAACGAATTGATCCCCAGCAGCACGCCGTTCACGAACACGCGATGCTCGTAAAAGGCGATCAGCGCGCCAAGCGTGCGTGCGTCCAGCACATCGAGCAGGATGGTCGACGACGGCCGATCGCCTGGATAGGCGCGCGACGGATCGTCTGGGTTCGCCCGCCCCTTCATCAGCGCCGCACCTTGCGCAAATGCGTTGAGCAGCAGCTGGCGATGATGCTCCTCCGCCAGCGTATCACCAGCCTCGATCACGGCGAGGAACTCGACCGGAACCAGATGCGTACCCTGATGCAGCAACTGGAACACGGCATGTTGCGCATCGGTCCCCACCCCGCCCCAGGTGATCGGCGCGGTCGGCCGGCCGACCGGCTTGCCGTCCACCGTCACGCCCTTGCCGTTCGATTCCATCTCGAGCTGCTGGAGATAGCTCGGCAGCAGGCGCAGCCGCTCGTCATAGGCGAAGGGCGCGCGTGTCTCGCATCCGCGCACCTGTGTGTAATAAAGGTCGGCAAAGGCCGCGAGCACCGGCGCATTCTCGTGCAACGCGGACAGGCGGAAATGGCGATCCATCTCCGCCGCCCCTTCCAGAAGCTCGGCGAACTGGTCCCAGCCCAGCTTGATCGCAGCCGGAAAGCCGATCGACGACCACAAGGAATAGCGGCCGCCCACGCCTTCGGAAAACGGCAGGATGCGCGTCTCGTCCACGCCCCATTCGATCGCCTTTTCCGGCGATGCGGTCAGCGCGATGACCCGGCCATAGGGATCCTCGACGCCATTTTCCTGCATCCAGCCAATCGCGCTGTCCGCGTTCATCATGGTTTCGGTGGTGGTGAACGTCTTGGATGCGACCACCAGCAGCGTCGCCGACGGATCGAAACGGTCGAACACATCCTCCAGTGCGACCCCGTCCACATTGGATACGATCGCCACGTCATAACGCTCGCTGTCCCGTCCCAGCGCATCAACCAGAAGGTCGGGGCCAAGCGCCGATCCGCCGATGCCGACATGCAGCACGTGGCGCACCGGGCCGAACGCCTCCGCCTCGATCGCATCGATCAGCATCCGCATACGGGCATGATATTCCGCCGCGCGCTGCACGCTTTCGGCCTTGCCTTCGCCCCGCTCGGCGGTGTGCTCCACCGGGCGATCCTCGGTCACGTTGACATGCGCCCCGCCGAACATCGCATCCCGCTTGCCGGCCAGGTCCGCTTCCTTCGCCAGCTTCTCGAACGCGGCAACGGCGTCGCGCGTCAGGTGCGTCTTGGAGAAATCGAAATGGATACCGGACACGTCGAGCGACAGCTTCGCCAGCCGCTCGGGATCGTCGGCGAATAGCTGCTCCAGCCGGATCTGCGGAAGTGCCTCGATCGTCGACCAATCCGTCATTCTCACTTCTCCACGGTTCGAAGCCGGGCCGATGCGCCCCGATTGTTACGCCTCCGCGTTAACACGGAACGCGTCCTTAACTACAAGTGTGACACGAACAGGAACACAGGGGTGATCGTTCCAGCGGCTTGACGCGCCGCACGGCATCGGCAACGCCGCCAGCATGGCCGAAACCACTCCCGCCAAGCCCATGACCAGCGCTGCAAAGCCGCGGTCGGAAGCCAGCGACACGCTTCGCTTCCTTCTGAAGCTCGCGCTGATCGTATGGCTGTTCCGCAGCTTTGTCTTTGCGCCCTTCTCGATCCCCTCGGAATCGATGTTGCCGCGCCTCCTGATCGGTGACTACCTCTTCATCTCCAAGTGGAACTACGGCTATTCGCGCTGGTCCATGCCGTTCGGCGTGCCGCCGGTGTCGGGGCGCCTGTTCGGCAGCGTGCCCGCGCGCGGCGATACGGTGGTTTTCCGGTCCAAGGGAGAGGACGACCATGACGTGATCAAACGCGTGATCGGCCTGCCGGGCGACACGATCCAGATGCGCCGGGGCCAGTTGTTCCTGAACGGCCAGGCGATCGCGAAACAGCGAATTGCTGATTTCGTGGTGCCACTCTCGCCGAATTTCGATGAGCGGCATTGCGACGCCACGTTCATCGCCCCTACGCCGCAGGGCGCCACCTGCCGCATTCCGCGCTTCCGCGAAACGTTGCCGGGCGGCCGCAGCTATGAGGTGCTGGATCAGCGGTACATTCCCGACGCGGATGACACGCAGGTCTTCACCGTGCCAGCCGGTCACGTGTTCCTGATGGGCGATAATCGCGACGATTCCGCCGACAGCCGCTTCCCCTCTGCCGAAGAGGCGCTGCCGGGCCAGGCGCAGGGCATGGGCTTCATCCCGCTCGATCGTGTGCAGGGCAAGGCCGTGATCATCTTCTGGTCGACGGACGGCTCCGCCAGCTGGCTGCTGCCCTGGACCTGGTTCACCGCCGCGCGCTGGGATCGGATCGGAGGCGGTTTTGACTGATCTTGCCGCTTGGGTTGAACGCACCTTTGATCACGCGCCACAGGATCTGCCGACTTGGGAACGCGCGCTCACTCACGCGAGCCGCGGCGACGCGCATTATGAGCGGCTCGAATTCCTGGGCGATCGCGTGCTCGGTCTTTCCATGGCGGAATGGCTGTTCGACACCTTCCCCGATGAGCCGGAAGGTGCCCTGTCCAAACGGCTCAACGCGCTGGTCACGGGCGCCGTCTGCGCAGACATTGCCCGCGCAATCGGCGTCCCTGCGCACCTGCGGCTCGGCAAACAGGCGCGCGACGATGGCGCGAGCGACAGCGACAATATCCTCGGCGATGTGATCGAGGCGCTGCTCGGCGCGCTTTACCGCGAAGGCGGTCTTGGTCCCGCTCGCGCCGCCGTGCGCCGCTTGTGGGCGGATCGCATTCACGCCGGCTCGGCCGCGCCGCAGCATCCCAAGTCCGCGCTGCAGGAATGGGCCGCCGCTAACAATCGCAAGCCGCCCGTCTATGAGGTGGTCGATCGCTCCGGCCCCGGCCATGCCCCGCGCTTCACGGTAAAGGCCGCCATTCCCAAACTCGCCGAAAGCGAGGCGCAGGGCAGCAGCAAGCAGGAAGCCGAAACCGCCGCTGCCGAGGCATTGCTGCGCGAAGTCCGCGTCGCGCCGGCCAAAAAGACGCGCAAGAAATGATGCTGGCCAGCACTTGAGTGTCCGCGGCCGATTTTATCCGGTAAAAGGCCGCTCGTGATCCGCAGACATCCACCCCGCGGCCAAATCGCTCCGCTTCTCACCGTCATTTGCTTGCGCCGGTCGGTTTCAACCGCGCGCGCCTCGATAAAGGAATTCGCATGACCCGCTGCGGCCTCGTCGCCGTTCTCGGCGCGCCCAACGCCGGAAAGTCCACGCTCGTCAACGCGCTGGTCGGCCAGAAGGTCGCCATCGTCAGCCCCAAGGCACAAACCACCCGCACGCGCCTGCTCGGCGTTGCGATGGAGGGCGATGCCCAACTCCTGCTCGTCGACACGCCCGGCATCTTCGACCCCAAACGCCGCCTCGATCGCGCCATGGTCGCCGCTGCCTGGGGCGGGACCGAGGGCGCCGATGTGCTGGCGTTCGTGGTGGATGCCAAGGGTGGTCTGGGCCCGAAGGTCACTGACATCGCGGAGCAGATTGCGGCTCGGCCGGAGCCCAAGCTTCTTATCCTGAACAAGGTCGATGTCGCTGATAAGCCGAAGCTTTTGGTTCACGCGGAAAAGCTGAATGCACTTGTCCCGTTTACGGCGACCTATTTCGTCAGCGCCTCGACGGGCGACGGCCTCCCCGAACTGAAGCGAGCGATCGCTGCGGCGATGCCCGAGGGGCCGTGGCATTTTCCCGAAGACCAGGTTTCCGACGCAAGCGAACGGATGCTCGCCGCCGAAGTCACCCGGGAGCAGCTATACCTGCAGCTGCACGCCGAGCTTCCCTATGCCGCGACCGTCGAGACCGAAAAGTTCGTCGATCGCGCGGACGGTGCCGCGGAAATTCACCAGCAGATCCTCGTCGAGCGGCCTACCCAAAGGGCCATCGTGCTCGGCAAGGGTGGCACGCGGATCAAGGAAATCGGTGCCCGCGCCCGCGCCGAACTGGCCGTTCTGCTTGATCGCCCGGTGCACCTGTATCTTCACGTCAAGGTGAAGCCGGGCTGGGACGAGGACCGCGGGGTTTATCGGGATATCGGGCTCGACTGGGTGGACTGAACGGATTGGCGAACCGGCCAAAGTCGTTCGCCAACCTCCTGATTAGTCCGCCAAAGTCTCGTCCACCCATGCCGGCACGAGCTGGGTCGCGGGACCCAGCCGGCTCTGCGCGAACCAGCCGCTGCCGGCGGACCGCTCAAGGTTGAGCTCCAGCGTCTCCGCCCCGAAACGGCGCGCGAGCTGCACGAAACCCGCCGCCGGATAGACTGCTCCAGACGTCCCGATCGAAACGAACAGGTCGCATCCGGCCAGCGCTTCCTCGATCCGCTCCATGCCATAGGGAACCTCGCCGAAGAACACGATGTCTGGACGCAGCGCAGGTTGCTTGCACATGGCGCAAGGCTGACCCGGGGGCATCGGATCGGGCCACGGCGCCCGCGCCTCGCACGCCGCGCACAGGGCAGAGTTCAATTCGCCATGCATATGCTGCAGCCGGCGCGCACCGGCGCGTTCGTGCAGATCATCGACGTTCTGGGTGACAATCAGCAGGTCGCCGCTCCAGCTGCGGTCAAGCCGGGCCAGCGCCTGATGCGCGGCATTGGGCTGAACCGCCGCCAAGGCCGCGCGCCGCATGTCGTAAAAGCGATGGACGAGCACCGGATCGGCCGCGAGCGCCTCCGGCGTACACACGTCCTCAACCCGGTGGTATTTCGGAACAAGGTCGTCTTCGTAAACTTCCCAATAGGTTTCGCCGCCCTTGGTGCGGAAGGTCGGCACGCCTGACTCAGCGGAGATACCTGCGCCGGTGAGGATGACGATGTTCGAGTGCTTGCTCATCCGGTTGGTATATCCGATCAGGTCAGCATGATGGACAGAGACTTGGCCCGTATTGTCATCGGCTCAGCGTTCCGAGCCTCCCGGGAACTCGCGGAGCTTGTGCCTCTCCTGAGAGAGCATGATGACCAAAGCGAGGATCTGCGGCTCGGGCTTGCTTCCGCTATCGCAGAGATCGGGCAGGCCGTGCTGACCCCCCTGTTTGAAGCGTTTCCGGACATGGAAGCGGAAACTCACAACCTGATTGAGCGCTACGGTCGAGCGATCTAATCGTCAGGGGCAAGCGCCGATAACTGTTTATCGGAAGGCCACTCCTCCTCGACCCGGTGACCTTCCCACAAACCACCCGGGCCACGGAACGTGGAAAGGCCGCTTTCCGCCGAAATTCCTGCGCCGGTCAGGATCACAATGCTGTGCACATCGTTCATGTCACCAGCCAATAGTTCATGGCGGGACGACATGCGACATTGATGCATGTCAACCTCTCGACGCCCGTGGTGTCGGGCGGTATCGGGGCGTGGAACAAGCATCAAGGGAAGCACATGACCGCGATCGGCATCTACGGAAGCGCGGGACGGATGGGTCGCGTCATCGCTACCATTGCCGCGGACGAGGGCGCGTCGATCGCCGGCGGCGTGGACGCCCGCGAGGATCCCGTTCCCCTGGCGCATGACTCTGACGTTCTTGTGGATTTCTCGACACCTGCCGCGCTGGAGGCGCATCTGGCCGCGGCGGTGGATGCTGGGACGCCCATCGTGATCGGCACCACCGGCCTCAGCGCGACGCACCACACGCTGATCAACCGCGCAGCGGAGACGATCGCCGTGCTCCAAACCGGGAACACCTCACTGGGAGTCACCCTGCTCGGCATTCTGGTGCAGCAGGCAGCGCAGCGGCTCGGCCCGGAATGGGACATTGAGATTGTCGAGATGCATCATCGGCACAAGGTGGACGCACCTTCGGGCACGGCGTTGCTCTTGGGCGAGGCGGCCGCTCGGGGTCGAAATACGACGCTGAATGAAGAGCGCGTCGACGGCCGGGCGGGGCTTGTCGGGGCGCGCACGGAAGGCACGATCGGCTTTTCCTCACTGCGCGGCGGCACGGTGATCGGCGATCATCAGGTGGTTTTCGCCGGCGAAGGCGAGCGGATCGAGCTTGGCCATCGCGGTGAGGATCGCTCGATCTTCGCTCGCGGCGCGGTCAAGGCTGCAATGTGGCTCGCGGGCCGGCCAGCCGGGCGCTATGGCATGGCGGAGGTTCTTGGCTTTTGAAAAAGGCCGACATTTTCGAGTTCTTCCGCCGTCTTGCCGAGGCCAACCCGCATCCCGAAACCGAGCTTGAGTCGGGCAACACTTACCAGTTGCTCGTGGCCGTCGTTCTTTCAGCCCAGGCGACCGACGCCGGCGTGAACAAGGCAACGCGCCGCCTCTTCGCCGAAGTGAAGACCCCGGCACAGATGCTGGCGCTGGGCGAAGACGGGCTGAAGCAGCACATCAAGACCATCGGGCTATTCAACAGCAAGGCAAAGAACGTCATCGCCCTGAGCCAGGCGCTGGTGGATCAATATGGCGGCGAAGTGCCGGCCGATCGCTCGGCTCTGGAGCAGCTTGCCGGTGTCGGACGCAAGACCGCCAACGTCGTAATGAACGTGGCGTTCGGTGCGGAGACATTCGCCGTCGACACCCACATATTCCGGGTCGGCAATCGCACTGGGCTCGCTCGCGGGAAGACGCCGTTAGCGGTGGAGCTGAAGCTGGAGAAGGCGGTGCCACAGCCGTTCCGCCTACACGCGCACCACTGGCTGATCCTGCACGGCCGCTACATCTGCAAGGCGCGGACGCCGGAATGCTGGCGTTGTCCGGTTATCGACCTTTGCGCCTTCAAGCCGAAGACGCCGCCGCCTGCCACGAAGAAGAGTGCGCCGGCGGCCGGTTAGCACATGCTGCTACCGCCACCGAACGCCCTTTCTCAGCCGCGCCGCGTCCTCTTGCGCAGGCGTCAGGATGCGAACGCGGCCTTCATCCGCTTGCGCAGCCGGTTGGGCATGAAACGACGGGCAAAGTTCGCCTGCCGCCCGGCTTTCCCGACGATATATTCCCGATCTCGGCCGTGCGTCGCCTGCCAGACGACGTCTGCCGCTTCCGTCACCGTATAGACCGGCGATTGTCCAATCGCGTCCCTGATGGTCCGGTTCGTTCCCGATGATCCGGCGTCGAGGATCGGTGTCTCGACAAAGAACGGCATGACGCATGCGACATCGATGCCGTGGCGCGTGAACTCGGCGTCGAGCGCCTCGGACAGGCCGCGCACGGCATGTTTGGTCGCCGAATAGACCGCCAGGCCAGGTGATCCGACGATCCCGGCAACCGACGCGACATTCACCAACCGACCGCGCGTCGCTTTCAGATAGTCCAGCGCCGCATAGGCGCCGTTGATCACCCCCTTCACGTTGATGTCGACCTGCAGATCCGACTCTTCGGGGCTCACTTCCTCGAACATGCCGTAACGGGCGATTCCAGCATTGTTCAGGAGCACGTCGATCTGGCCGGCATGGGCGGCGAAGCTTTCCAGCGCGCGCGCCCATTCGGCACGATCGCGCACGTCCAGGCGGACCGTGAAGGCAGCCAGTTCCTCGCCGACCCGGCGCATTCCGATCTCATCGATATCGCCGATGCCGACGGTCCAGCCCTCGCGCGCAAACCGCCGTGCGGCAGCCAGCCCAATGCCGGACGCGCCGCCTGTGATGAAGATCGACCTGCCCATATATCTTCTCCCGTGATGGACCGGCAGTAACAAGGCATCTCACGTGCCTTCATCCCCGGCCGGTCCGTTGATCCGTCAGCCTGCGCGCACCTCGCGAAATGGGATGGTGCGATCCACCTCCGGCTCCTTCGGCAAGCCCAGCACCCGCTCACCGATGATGTTGCGCTGGATCTGATCCGTGCCACCACCAATGGAGGTGAAATAGGCGTTCAGCGTCAGGAAGTTCGCATCTTCCGCGCGCGGATGATCGGGACCTTCCAGCAGGCTTTCCGGCCCGAGCAACATAGTGCGCACGCGCGCTTCCTCATGAAGGATACGGCTCATCGCCAATTTGCCCAGCGACATGATCGAAGACGACGTGCCCTGCGCCAGTTCGGCCTTCGCGCGAGCCGTATTCAGCTTGTTCAGCACACGCCACGCGATCGCCTGCGCCACATCCTGCCGCACCACCGGGTCACCGAGCCGCCCTGCCTCGCGCGCCAGGCCGAGTAGCGAATAATCGCCCTTCGGCCCCTCCGCGCCCGATCGTGGCCCGCGCGCACCGTCACCCATCACTGAACGCTCATAGGCAAGCGCGGTCTGCAGCACGCCCCAGCCGCCGTTCAGCGGTCCAAGCAAATTCTCTTCCGGGATGAAGGCATTGTCGATGAACACCTCGTTGAAATGTGCCTCATCGGTAATCTGGCGTAACGGGCGGACCTCCACTCCCTCCTGCTTCATCGGCAAGAAGAAAAAGCTGATGCCGCGGTGCTTCGGCACGTCCCAATCGGTGCGCGCGATCAGCATGCCATAATCGGCGACCCGCGCCCCGCTGGTCCACACCTTCTGCCCGGTGACGCGCCAGCCGCCCTCGACCCTGTCGGCACGCGTGCGCACAGCCGCAAGATCCGATCCTGCGCCGGGTTCGGAGTAGAGCAGGCACATGCCCACTTCGCCAGCCAGCAGCTGCGGCACGATCGTCCGCTTGAAGCTGTCGGTGGCGTGGGCAAGTGCAGTGTTCGCCCACAGGTTGGACCGGTCCTGGCCGGCCCCCGGCGCGCCGACCGCCGCAAAGGCACGCTCCACGATCTTCGCCTGATCGTTTGAAAGCCCGCGCCCGTACCATTCGTTTGCCCAACGCGGCACGGCCCAGCCAGCATCCCGCACTTTCGCCAGCCACTCGCTGCGCGGATCGCGGCCGAAGCTCTCATGATGCGCCGGTACGCCCTTCCAGTGCTCGGCCAGCCATGCCTCGACCTCGGCCCGGAGCTGTTCGTCGGTCATGCTCATGCCTGCGCCTCCAGCACCCCGATATATGCTTCGCGCCAGACGGTGCTGTCGCCGAACAGCTGCGCGCCGGATCGGGCACGACGCAGATAGAGATGCGCCGGATGCTCCCAGGTAAAGGCAATCCCGCCGTGCATCTGGATACCGTCCTTCGCCACGCGCACGAATGCATCGGCACAGGCGAACGCCGCCAGCGCCACGGCGGCATCGGCTGTTGGAGTATCATCAGCCAGCTGACGCGCAGCATCGCGCGCGGCGGAAGTAGCGGACTCGCTCTCCAGCAGCAGGTCGGCCGCCATATGCTTGATCGCCTGGAAACTGCCGATCGCACGGCCGAACTGGTGACGATCCGTGGCATAGGCCACGGCAAGCTCGAGCATACGCCGCGCGCCGCCGGCCTGCTCGCCGGCTAGGGCGACGATCCCGAGATCATGCGCCGCCTTGATCCGGCTGGCGTCGCCGATCCGCCGCGCCGGCCCGCGGAAGGAAACATCAGCCATGCGCCGTGTGCGGTCGAACACCGGCAGCGGCGTGAAGTCCGCATGTTCACGCTCCACCGCGAAGATGCCCTTATCGGCCGCGACAAGGATGGTGTCGGCAATCGCCGCGTCAGGCACGAAGCGCGCCGTGCCGGTGACGCACTCGCCCTCGATGCGAACGGCACTTCGGCCAGTCCAGTCGAAACGGTCGAGAAAAGCGACGGCGGCGATCCGCGACCCGTCGGCCAATCCGGGCAGGTCCGGTGCCAGCATGGTGGCGATCACCGTCGAGAGCAAAGGCGCGGGCAGCAAGGCCGCGCCCGCCTCTTCCATCACGAGGCCAAGCTCGACCGGCCCCAATCCTGCGCCGCCTGCGCTTTCCGGCGCGATCAGCCCGACGACGCCAAGGTCCGCCAGCGATTGCCAGAGCGCCGGATCATGGCCGCTCTCGCTGTCCATGATCCGGCGGACATCCGCTTCCGTGCAGCGGTCAGCGAGCAAGCGCCGCATGCTATCGACCAGCGCAGCCCGGTCATCCGCGTCGAGCGTACGTTCCGATACGGAAGGGCGGACCAACGTGTCGGTCACGCCGCCTGCCTTCCAGTCTGTGCCTGGGCGCGGCGCTCGCCCTTGGCGACCTCCTTGTGCAGATCCGCGACATAGCGCGCGAAATCGACCTGGATCGTATGCCGCTGCGACTTGTAATAGTCGCCCAGTTCGCGGTCCTCGTCCTCCTTCGTGATCCGCTGCATCTCAGCGACTGACGGCAGCGCGTAGCGGCCGGTCATGAACCCGGCGACCAGCTTGGACTGCTGCTCCGCGAAATTGACCAGCGTCGGCAACGGCTGGGCCAGCCCCATGAAGAACAAGTCATCGATCCCTGGGATCACCATCCGCTTGAACAACGGGAAGCGATTTTGCGTGTCGGGCAGCAACCTGGGATCGTCGAAGAAGGGAAAGCTGATCTTGTACCCGGTGGCATAGATGATCGCGTCGACGGCCTCGACACTGTCATCCTCGAAGCGGACGCGCGTTCCCTCCAGCGCCTTGATGTTAGGCTTGAACTTGATGTCGCCGCAGCTTGCCCGCGTCAGGAACTCGCCGGAGACGCTGGGGTGGGCGTCAAGCGGCTCATGGTCCGGCTTGGGCAGGCCGTAATCTTCCATCCGACCGACCAGCTTCTTCACGGCCCGCCGCGCCAGCGCCTTGCCGATCTTTCGCGGAATCCAGGTTGGCATCGCCGATTTGTCCATCGGCTTGCCCCCCGCCATCTTGGGCAGCACCCACACGCCCCGCCGAGCAGAAACCCACAGGTTCTTCGCCAGGTGCCGCTGCGACAGCTCGCTGGCAACATCCATGGCGGAATTGCCCATGCCGACAACCACCACGTTCTTGCCGCGCAGATCCACGGGATCGTACGGATCGCGATAGCTGTGAACATGATAATGCGGATTGTCGAACGTGCCGGGGTAGCTTGGCACATTGGGATCCCAATGGTGACCGTTGCAGACGAACAGCGTCTCATATTCGCGCGTCTCGCCAGTCGACAGCGTGATGAGCCATCCGCCGCCCGCCGAACGCTCCGCCCTTTTCACCTCGGTGTTGAAGGTGATCAGCGGGCGCAGCCCGAAATGGTCGACGTAATCGCGAAAATACTGCCAGAGCTGCGCGTGGCTGGGAAAGTCGGGCCAGTTCGCGGGGACGGGGTAATCCTCGAACGCCAGCCGCCACTTGGACGTGTCGATATGCAGCGATTGATAACAAGCCGACTTGCCGTTCGGGTTTTTATAGTACCAGTTTCCGCCGATATCGTCCGACATCTCGAAGCAATCGAACGAGATGCCTTCATCCTTCAGCCGCTTTGCAGTTGTGAAGCCCGAGCAGCCCGCCCCGATGATGCAGGCGCGTTTCCTCTCCGCCATGTCCCTCTCCCCGGCTGCCTCTTTTCGCAGCCATAACGAAAGTTATGATGGCCGGAAGCGAGCGCCGAATCAACCGGGCCGCACAAAGGAGAATAGGATGCGGTTCAAGAGCAAGATGGCGCTGATCACTGGCGGTGGTTCCGGCATCGGCGCGGCGACGGCCCGGCTGATGGCACGCGAAGGCGCGATGGTCGTGGTAGTGGATCTGGCACCTGAGGCGGCACAGGCGATTGCTGACGAAACCGGCGGCCTCGCGCTCACCGCCGACGTCGCCGATCGCGCTGCGGTGGAAGCGTTCGTCGCCCGCACCGCCGAGGAACACGGCCGCATCGACATTCTCGTCAACAATGCCGGGATCGGGTGCTTTGGCCGCACGCCCGAGCTTGAGCCGGAGACATGGGAGCGGGTGATCGCGATCGATCTGAACGCCGTCTTCTACGCCTGTCGCGCCGCCATCCCACATATGACCGGACGCAACAGCGCGATCGTCAACACTGCGTCGATTTCTGGGCTGGGTGGCGACTATGGATTCACCGCGTACAATGCGGCGAAGGCCGGCGTCATCAACTACACCCGCAGCCTCGCGGTCGATCACGCCCGGGAGGGTATCCGCGTCAATTGTCTCTGCCCGGGCCTCATCGCCACGCCGCTCACCGCCGGCGCGAAGGCGATCCCCGGCCTCGAAGCAGGCTGGCACGATACCATCCCGATGGGGCGCGCTGGCACGCCGGAGGAAATGGCCGAGGTGATCGCCTTCCTCGCCTCCGACGCCGCCTCCTATGTCACCGGCGCCGCGTTCGTCGCAGACGGCGGCCAGACCGCCTGGACCGGCCAGCCCAACCTCTACCGCTACGCCGCCGCGGCGGCGGAAGGCGCCGCCGCATGACCTCCAGCTGGTCTCCGCCCGCGGACAGCGGCATCACGATCCGGGACGTGACGGTGAATGGTCGTTCGTTCGAGGTGGCGGAGGCCGGCAGCGGCGATCACCTGATCCTGTGCCTTCACGGCTTCCCGGAGCTGAATTTCTCCTGGCGCTACCAGATGCCGCTGCTGGCTGAGATGGGCTACCGTGCTTGGGCGCCCAATCAGCGTGGCTATGGCGCGTCTTTCCGCCCCAAAGGCGTCGCGAACTACACCCCCGACAAGATCGTCGAGGACGCCGCGGCGCTGTTCGACGCGAGCGGCGCGAAGAAACTTACGCTGATGGCACACGATTGGGGCGGCGCAATCGCCTGGCTGTTCGCGATCTGGAAGAAGCGCCCGATCGAGCGGCTGGTCGTCATGAACCTGCCTCACCCCGCCTGCTTCGCCGAAGCGCTGAAGCACGGGCCGCAGCGCAAGCGCAGCTGGTACGTCGCCTTTTTCCAGCTCCCCTTCGTCCCCGAATGGTCGCTCGGCCGCAACGATGCGAAGGGCATCCGCGAGGCGTTCCGCGGCATGGCGGTCGACAAGAGCCGCTTTCCCGACGACGTTCTTGATGTCTACGCCAAAGCCGCGCAGCGCCCCGGCGCGCTCACCGCGATGGTAAATTGGTACCGCGCCGCCGCCCGCCACCGGCGATCGATGCCAACCGGCGACGGCAAGGTCGACGTGCCGACGCTGATCGTCTGGGGTGAGGAGGACAAGGCGCTCGGCCTCGAAACGCTCGACGGCACTGACCGCTACGTGCCGGACCTGACGATCCGGCGGCTGTCCGGCGTGTCGCACTGGGTGCAGCAGGAAGCGCCGGAGGCGGTCAACGCGATCCTAACGGAGTGGCTGCCCAAGGCGTGACATCAGGCCGCACCCTCGCGCCACCTCATCCGTCATTTCCGCGAAGGCGCTCCCCGTTTATGCAGCGTTCGCTTTCTCCGCGAGGTGCGGAGTGATGGATTCCCGCCTCTGCGGGGTTAACGACGAACGAGACGTGGCCGCAGTCGCCCAGTAGCGGACATCCTATGTCTCTCTGAACAGGTTGCCCGAAGCCCAAGTGTGAAACGGGCGCCGCTCTGCTACCACGTCAACGGGCACGGGATAGCTATTGGCGCAACAATCCACCTCGACATAGTCAAGATGGCCGCGAGCGTCGGCAAACAACACTATCTCCAACGTCTTGCCATCCGACATAAAAAAGTCTGCGTGATATATGGACCGTCGGCCTTGCCTGTTTCGGTCGGCAGCCGGCGGCAATAATGGTTTCAGTTCCGCAGAATTGACTCTGAGAGCAAAGCTGTTGCATCCGCACTTACAAAAGTCGTGAGCCTCTCCGCTTTTAATCTGTGCACGGAGAAGAGCAGGCGCAGGATACTCGCATCTCTCGACGATGAAACTCTTCCAGAGTTCAGCGCGGGTTGGGCCATTGTCCATAGCTCACCCTACGCCGCGAGTTCAGAGCGCTCAACGTCCGCAATCCACCCCAAACCAGCTTACCCCTCACCCCATCAGCGCCAGCGCATCGCAATCGATTGCCTGCGCGCATCCGCCGCGCGCCATCGCCAGAAACATCGCGTCCCCACGCTCGGTCCGCTTGGTTGAGGCCGAGGCGAACACCGCGGTCGACACGCCCGACAGCAAGGTCAGCCGGTAATCGCGGTACAGCGCGTCATAATCATAATCCCGCACGCCATAGCCGCGCAGGCTTTCCAGATAATATTCCAGCAGATGCCGCTCATGCCGCCGCCGGTCTTCGATCGAGATCGCCAGTCCCATGAAATAGGCGACGTCCACCGCGCCTAACCCGATTGCTGGCGATTGCCAGTCGAGCACTGCCAGCGGCACCTCGCCCCCGCGCGCGTCGAACAGCATGTTGTCGAGCCGGAAATCGCCGTGCGTCAGCGTGAAGCTGGTCGGCTCCTGCACCGGCGCGCTCGCCATAAGAGCGCCATAGCGATCGCAAACCGCCATATATTCGGGCTCCAGCACGCCGTCATAGCGGCGGTGAAACTCGGCCAGACAATCGGGGAAGACCTGGATCACGAACTCGCGCGCGCCGCTGACATTCAGGAACGCATGGTCGCGCAGGCTGGCGTCGTTCCAGCGCGGTCCGTGCAGTGCCGCCGCCTGCTCCATCGCGCGCTCGGCATCGGCGATGTCGCATCCGGTCAGCTGATTGCCCGGCCGCGCTGGCGTCAGATCTTCCAGCAGCAGCGCGAAGGTGCCGTCGGACGGATCATGCTCGGCCGAGACGCACCCGGGCGAGCGGATCGCAACGGTATGCGCCACTTCGCGATAGAAACCCACCTCGCGCTCGTACAGGCCGAAGCCCGCACCGGTCTGCCGGCTGGTCGGATCGGCGCTGGCGAACTTGCCAACGAACGATCCCGGTGCGCCCTCGTCCGCGTCATAGCTCACTTCGAACCGGATCGAATCGCCCAACATTCCCACGCCTACCGGGGTGGCGCTGACCGCCGTCACGTTCGCCTCGCGCAGCACGCCGGCGCCGCGCAGCCGCTTGGTCAGCCACGCCGCATCGACTGCCGTCGCCTCCAGATCGCGCGCCATCAGCAGCCCCCGTCGCAGCGGATGACGGTGCCGGTGACGAAGCTGGACGCCGGGCTGGCGAGGTAGAGGGCACTGGTGACGATCTCTTCCGGCCGCCCCGGCCGACCCGAGGCGCTGTCGGTCTTCTCGCGCGCCTCATCGGTCCACGCCTTCGAAATGTCGGTCAGGAACGGCCCGGCGGCAATCGCATTGACGCGCACCTTCGGCCCGTATTCACGCGCCATGCTGGACACCATCGCATTCAGCGCCGCCTTCGCCCCGGCATAGGGCACCACCATCGGCGTGGGCCGCAGCGAGGCAATGGAGGAAGTCGCGAGGATCGCTCCGCCTTCGCCGCCGTTCGACTCTGGTTGAGCCATCCGATGCGCCACATTGGCCATCAGCCGGAACGGCCCTTTGAAGTTCAGCCCGACCACGCTGTCGAATAATGCCTCCGAGACTTCATGGCTGGGCACCAGCGGCCCCATGCCGGCATTGGCGACCAGGATATCGAGCCGACCGAACGTCTCCCATGCCGCATCGGCCAGCCGATCCATCTCGTCCCACTTGCCCGCATGCGCCGGGATGGCGGCGGCGCGGCGGCCCTTCGCCTGCACCTCGGCGACCACCGCCTCGCACGCTTCGGCCTTGCGGCTCGACACGATCACGTCCGCGCCCGCATCCGCGAAGGCCAGCGCCATCTCTCGACCGAGCCCGCGCGAGCCCCCGGTGATCAGCGCGACCTTGCCCGTCAGATCGAACAAGGGGTGCGGTTCCGCCATGCATCTTCTCCTGGTGTCGCCGATCGTAAGCCGGCTGACTTATCTGTTGTTATGCCGATTGCGCGCGGCGCTGCAAGCCGGTCTCGCTGCCACTATATGAACGCGCGATGGGACGGGTTAAGCGCAAGATCGCCATGGCCGCCGCGGAAGCGCGCAGTGAAACACCGTTACCAGCCGCCTGCGCTTTGTGTCGCCGGCCACTTGGCTCGCGGATCGAGTGGCATCACGTCGTCCCAAAGAGCAGAGGCGGGACGCAAACCGCACCGGTTCACCCGATCTGCCATCGGGCGATCCATGCTACCGTCGACAACAAGACATTGGCGCGTTTGGCGAACATGGAAGCGGTACGCGCATTGCCAACGATGGCGCGCTTTCTTGGCTGGATCGCGAACAAGCCAGCGGACTTTCACGCGCCCACCTATCGGCCACGATAGCAAATTTGGTTCACTTGAGGTTGGCGGACCGGATCCGCTCGCCAGCCCAGAGCATCACCCGCTCGCCAGCAAGGTATCCGCGCGCACGAGCGATCGCAGCGCCAGCCCCGCAGTCGCGGCGCGCTCCACCGCAAGCTGCGTCGGAGCTGATATGGTGGCCAGCATCGGGCACCTCGCAAGCACCGCCTTCTCCACCAGCTCGTAAGAGCAGCGCGACGTCAGCAGCGCAAAGCCGCCGTCCCATCCCTGTCCCCGCAGCAGCATCGACCCGATCAGTTTGTCGAATGCATTGTGGCGCCCAACATCCTCATAGGTCGCGCGCACCTCACCAGCGCGCGAGCAGGCGGCGGCGGCATGAACCGCACCGGTCCGCGCGTTGAGCGGCTGGTGATCCCGCAGTGCGTGATAGGCCGCGAACACCGCGGCATCGTCGCCGTTCCAGCGTGCGGCGGTGGGCAGCGGCCGCAATGCCTGAGCGAGCGTCTCCACGCCGCACAGGCCGCAGGATGCGTCCGAACTGCGGTGACGTACGCGCTGCGTGATCCGCTCCGCCACACGCCGTGCCAGCGTGATGCGGGCAAGGATTCCCTCTCCCGCATCCTGAACGTCGATGGCGCGGAGGTCATCCGCGCCATCGATCAAACGCTCGCCAAGCGCAAATCCGGCTGCCAGCTCCTCCACCGAAGTGGGCGTTGCCATCAGCACGGCATAGGCCAGGCCGTTGCACTCGATCGCGATCGGCACCTCATCAGCCAGCGCCCGCGACACTGGCCTGGTCGGCCCTGTGGCAGGCACCTCGATGAAGTGGCGTTCAACCGCCGCCGGCCTAACCTCGCCTGTCATGCGCGGCACCGTGGGCTGCGCATGAGTGCGGCGCAAGCCGTCAACCGGCGAGTTCGTCCTCCAGCGCCGCGATCAGCGCGCGGCTGAACGCGGGAATGTCGTCCGGCTTGCGGCTGGTGATGAGGTTTTGGTCGATCACGACTTCCTCATCCACCACTTCCCCGCCGGCATTCTCCAGATCGGTGCGCACGGACGGCCAGCTCGTCACGCGGCGGCCGTCCACCACATCCGCCTCCACCAGCAGCCAGGGCGCATGGCAGATGGCGGCCACGATCTTGTCGTCGTCCATGAACTCCCCGACGATCGCCACGGCGCGATCCTCCATGCGCATCTTGTCGGGATTGCCGACCCCGCCCGGCAGCAGCAATGCGTCGAAATCCTCGGTGTCCACCTGATCCAACGTAAGGTCCGGGGTGATCGTCCGCGTCGGATCGGTATCGCCTTTTACACCCTGGATCGGATCGGTCTTGATCGAGGCCAAGGCCACCTGTGCGCCCGCGTCGAGCAGCGCCTGACGGGGCTCGAACAGCTCGGCATCTTCAAATCCGTCAGTGGCAATGATGAGCACGCGGGCGTGGGACAGATCGGTCATGTCGGGGGAACTCCTGTTTGCAGGTCCCCCTCACAACCGGTGGCGCATCTGCCCGTTCCGGAACCGCTGCGACCGTCCGCGCATTTCCCGCGATATGTGGAGGTTGGCCGGTGCCGTCGACAAAGATTGTGTATCATGACGATGAGGAACCCGGGATCACCCGGAAGAAGATGCGTCATGGGTGGGGCTATTTCGACGCTGAAGGCAATCGCATCACCGATCGCGACGAGATCGACCGGCTGAACGCGATCGGCCTGCCGCCGGCCTATCGAGATGCGTGGTTCTGTCCCGATCCCAACGGACATATTCAAGCGGTTGGCTGGGACGAAAAGGGCCGGAAGCAATATCGCTACCACCCCGATTTTCGCGCCGCGCGCGAGGATGAGAAGTACAATCTCTGTGCCGCCTTCGGCCGCGGGCTCCCCAAGCTGCGGGAGCGGGTCGAGGCTGATCTGAAGCTGCGGGGTCATCCGAAGGAGAAGACGATAGCCGCGATCGTCAAGCTGCTGGACATCGCGCACCTGCGCATCGGCAACGAGACTTATGCCAAGAGCAACAAGAGCTTCGGCGTCACCACATTGCGCGATCGCCACGCCCAGATCCGTGGCAGTACGCTGAAGCTGCAGTACAAGGCGAAATCCGGCAAGCTGCGGATGCTGACCATCACCGACGGCAGCCTCGCCCGCTTCGTGAAGCGCTGTCAGGATCTGCCCGGGCAGAAGCTGTTCCAGTATATCGATGATTGCGGCGAGGCACGCCCGATCACATCCTCGGACGTCAACGCCTACATCAAGGAAGCGATGGGTGAGGATTTCACCGCCAAGCACTTCCGCACCTGGGGAGCGAGCGTGATTGCTTTTGAAACCTTGGCGCATGCGAAGAAGGACATCAGCCTGAAGACGCTGCTCGCGCCGGTCACGGAGCGCCTGGGCAACACGCCCGCGATCGCCAGGAAGTCCTATGTTCATCCCGCGCTGATCGCCTTGATCAAGGATGGGCAGGAAGCGTTCCGCACAAGCTTGAACCTGCCGCGCACCACGCGCTGGCTCAGCCGGGCCGAACGCGGCCTGATCGCCTTTCTAGAAACGGGCGAGAACGGCAGCACGCAACAGGCGGCGTGACTTCCCGTCTCCACGCGGCGCCCTCGCGTGCGACGCTGACGCCCGCCGGATGCAGCACGCGCAATTCCTATCGCGCTCGACATGGCGACATGTCCTGGCGCACTGCCCAGTGAAATCATCGTAGAAGGATCGGATGACAGCCAAGAACAGCGCGGCACCATTGCCGAAAATCTCTTCCGACGACGTTCAACAGCAGGTCTCCGCATTCTGGAATTCCAGTGTCGAGTGGTTCAGCGCGCACTGGCTGCAGATCGCGATCGCCCTGGCGATCGGCACCACCATCGCGCTCGCTCTCCTGTGGCTGCGCGGCCTGGGGCCCCGGCTGGCCCGTCGATCGCACACGGGCATGGGCTGGTCGGCCGTGTTCGGGCGTGCGATCGCGCGCACCAGCACCTTCTTCATCGTCATGGTCGCCGCGCAGCTGGTGACTGGTTATGCCGATCCGCCTGCCATCGTGGCGAAAACGATCAACTTCCTCTTCACGCTGGCGGCGGTGTTCCAGGCGGCGACCTGGGCACGTGAGCTGATCCTCGGCGCGATCGAGCATCGCACCCGTGCCGAGAATTACTCCGGCGAAGCGCTGATGAACGCCATGGGTCTCATCCGCCTGCTGGTCACCATCGCCGTGTTCGCGATTGCACTGGTCGTCGTGCTGGACAACCTGGGCGTGAACGTCACGGGCCTAGTCGCTGGCCTTGGCGTCGGCGGCATTGCCATTGGTCTGGCGGCGCAAGGCATCTTCGCCGATCTGTTCGCCGCGCTGGCGATCATCTTTGATCGACCGTTCCGTCGCGGCGATGCGATCACTTACGATGCAAGCTCCGGCACCGTCGAGGAAATCGGCCTCAAGTCCACCCGTATCCGGGGGATCAACGGGGAGCAGCGGATCATTTCGAACCGCAACCTCCTCGACAAGGAGATCATCAACAACACGCAGCGGGAACGCCGGCGCACCAAGCTGCCCATCGGCGTGGCTTATGAAACCGATCGCGACCTGCTGAACCGGCTTCCGGAGATATTGAAGGAAGAGGTTGAGCAGAACGGCCAGGTGTTCGTGCGCGCGGGCTTTGTCGCCTTTGGCGCGTCGTCGGTCGACTTTGAACTCGAATTCGATACGCCAGCGGCGGACTATCAGACCGCTTATGATGCGCGGCATGCCGTTGGCCTCGCCATTTACCGCCGCTTCGATGCGGAAGGGATTTCAATCCCCTATCCCACGCAGACGACCTACACCGCCGCGCCCGATGGTGAGCTCATCATGCCCTATCCTGACGTGCAGGCGGTGCATGAAGTATCGCCCCAGGCAGCGCAGCGGCGCTGATCTCCCCGATCAATGCAGCAGGGTGTGAAGCAGGTGAATGGCCTCGGTCTCCCTCTTCACACCCAGCTTGGCGAATAAAGATCGCAAGTGACTGCGCAGGGTTTCCCGGGTGATGGCGCGCGCGGCGCATATTGCATCCCTTGCGCGGCCAAGGCGCAGCATCACGGCAATCTCCGCTTCCGCTACGGTCAGCCCGTACGTGTCGCGAAGCAGAGCGACATGCGCCGCGTTGTCCGCGCCGGGATGGTTGACGATCAGGATCGCATAGGGCGCAAATCCCATGTTCCACTCGCGTGCGGGCAGGCGGTGGATCTTCAAGGTCAAAGCGCCGGCGGGGTCAGGAGCTGTCACGCTGGTGGCAGCCAGCCGCCCCGTCATGACGTCATTCGTCGCCTTCGCCAGCAGGCGCTGAACCGCAGGCGACGGTGATGCGACATGACCATCGACCAGCATGAGCGTACCATTGGCGAGAAGATCTTCGGCCGCCCGGCTCGTCCCGCGCACGGCCATGGAGCGATCCAGCACGAAGCACGCGATGCTCATCGCCTCCAGTGCGCCGGCGACCAGTTTATAGCCCTCCCGCTCCAGCCCCAGCTGGAGCGCAACCGCAGCTCCCGCGGACGAACACACGCTCGCAAACAGGGCGCGCGTCTCCGCGGTTGTGGCCCCGTTCCGCTGGGACCGGAGTAACGCGAAGCCGACGAGGCCATCCGGTTCGACGATCAGGTTGGTCTGGCAGCCAAAGGGGATCCGAAGATCACTGCAGAGATCGAGATAGGCATCATCGACCAGCCGTGGTTTGATGGCGTCGTAGCTCTCTTCCCAGGCGATGGTGCGCAATGACTGGGAAACGCCGGTCGCCACGCGATAGTTGGTCGACGGCGTTATAAGTTCCGCGCGATCGGCCAGCGCGTGGGCGGCCGCGTCCATGTCGCTGACCCAATTGAATCCCAGGGAAAAGTTCGGACCGACCCCGATGAGCTGGGCATGGTCCGATCCCGTTTGCTCTGCCAGTTCTTGCAAGACATCAAGCCAACGCCCGGGCTCAATTGCTGCCCCCAGGAACTGATCCGCCAATCTCGATGGCTTTGCCACACGCCCCGCCCCCGGTTGTTTTCACCGATGGTTAACTTAGCGGCGGTGGCAAGGAAAGCGGCGCTGCCAATCTGTTGCGCCCCGGCAAACTATTTGTGGTTGAAGATTCGGTTCATGAATGCATTGGCCGCTTCACCAATGGCGTCTGCCACGCGACTTGCATCAGTGCCGCCCGCGCCTGGCGCGCCGCAGGCGGAATCTGGCTTTGCCGCGGGCTCGGCGTGGCGGTTCTGGCGAGCCGCAGCCGCGGCGGCGACCGTCGCGGCCATCGCCAGGCCGGAAGCGAGCGCCTGACGGCCAGCCGGACTGTTGGCCTTTTCGATCAGGGCTTCACCGGCGCGACGTGCCTCCTTCGGCACTTTGACACCACCGATCTCCTTCGGGATTCGAAAGCCGCTCTTCTTGCCCTTTTTCGCCATCGCCGTCCTACCACAAGGTGTATGGGCAATATAATACACGCTTCGGACCGTTCAATAGTCCCGGATCTTGCCACGGGCTGCCTTGACGGTGCTTCTGCCCTTCTTTTCGTCGAGCCGCTTCGCCTTGGCCGCGCGGCTCGGCTTGGTCTTCACGCGGCGCGCCTCGCGCTCCTCCGCTTTGACGAGCAATTCGGCCAGACGCTCGCGCGCATCGGTGCGATTGGCTTCCTGAGTGCGAAAGCGCCGCGCGGTGATCACCAGCGTTCCCGATGTCGTCAACCGAGATCCCGCCAGCAGCTTCAGCCGCCTGTAGGTTTCCGGATGCAGCCCAAGACGAAAGACATCAACGCGTAGCTGGCATGCCGTGGCCACCTTGTTGACATTCTGTCCACCGGGGCCGGAGGCGGCGAGGAAGCGCTCCTCCAGCGCCTCCTCGGGCACCTCAATCATCGAAGCCCACATCCCTGAACCGTGCGGGCCATGGCGCCTGCGCAGCGGCATCCGACTTGCCGGGACGCGGCACGATCAGCTCCGCCGCATGCAGCATCATGCCGGAACGGTGCGCACGTCCGTAAACCGGGTCGCCAAGCACCGGCACGCCGAGACCTTCGGCCGCATGGACCCGGATCTGGTGCGTCCGCCCGGTCGCCGGACGGAACTCGACCAGCGCTTGCCCGTCCTGCACCTTGATCAGGCGCCATGCGGTGCGCGCCGCCTTGCCGGCGGGATCGTGGCGCATTCGCCAGCCCTGTTCCGCCGTGGATGTCTTCGCAAGCGGCATGTCGATCTCGCCCGCCTCGCCGCCGCTCGGCACTCCGTCCAGAATGGCGAGGTATCGCTTGATTACGGCACCGCTTTCGAACGCCTGCTGGAACCGGGCATGCGCCTTGGGATTGCGCGACAGGAGCAGGCAACCGCTCGTATCCCGATCCAGTCGGTGGACGGGTTGCGGCCACCGGCGGAAACCAAAGGTGAGGTTCGAAAGATGATTTTCGAGGCTGATCGCGCCGTCGCGCGGCCGATCGACCGGCAGGCCCGCCGGCTTGTCGATGATCAACGCCTCGCCATCGAGGAACAGCACCTGATCTCCAATCATGCCGCTGCCCTTGCCATCACCAGCGTCCGGAGGCCAGAGTGACAAGGATGCGTCGTCACATTCCGCTCCTCATCCTCTTTGCCGCCACCCCCGTTCAGGCACAATTGTGCAACGGCGTCAGCGTCTCCATCGGCAAGGATGGGCGGGCGCTCGGCCATTTGCCCTATGGCGATGCCGCGCCTGGAACATTGGTCGCGGCGCCCGCCTATCTTGCCGTGGGGCCATGCCGGTTGCGGCCGGAAGTGATCGCTGATCTACAGCGGTTGATTGCCGCGGCGGCCGGCGACCCTGCGGTACAGGGCCGCCTGTACGCCTTTTCCTGCCACCGCTCGCTGTCGCATCAGCAGAGCACCTTCTGTCGTACGCGCGAAAGCGAAAGCGGGGTCGACCGGGCGATCTCGGCCGCTCCTCCCGGCCATAGCGAACATGCAACCGGCTATGCGCTGGATTTCACCGTCCGTCCGGCCGATGGCTGCCCCGACGCCGAAGCCTGCATGGCCGCCAAGCCGGCGTTCCGCTGGCTCGCTGCCAATGCAGCGCGTTACGGTTTCGAGATGTCGTTCCCGGCCAGCAACAAGCAGGGCGTGAAGTGGGAACCGTGGCACTGGCGCTGGGTAGGCGTGTCTCGCGCGGCGCCCGGTGCGGCACGTGCGCGTTTCCTGTTCGCACGCGCGCGCCGGGACTTCGCGGCCAATCCTGCGGTCGATCCGGCGCCAATGATTGTCCCGCCCGCCGTCGTCCCCACGCTTGCGCCCGCACCTGCCGAGGAGCCGATAAAAGGCAAACGCAAGAAAAAGGACCGGCGTCGCGATCGCGGCGATCGCAGCGATCGCTGATCGCAGTCACCGTCCGAGGAGGTGGTCCGTCACACCGTGTCCCACGAACGGAGCGATCGGCCTCGGCCCACCCTCATACAGGTGAGCCGCGGCCGATCGATCGAGGCATCGGGGATCAGGCGGTCAGCTTGGCCGCCGTTTCGGCAATCCGCTTGCCCTGATAGCGGGCACCGCCCAGGTCGATATCGCTGGGCTGCCGGCTGCCATCGCCGCCGGCGAGAGTCGTTGCGCCATAAGGCGAGCCGCCATGGATCGCTTCCATGGTCATCTGGCCCTGATAACCATAATCGAGGCCGACCACCGTCATGCCGAAATGAAGCAGGTTGGTGATGATCGAGAACAGCGTCACTTCCTGGCCGCCATGCTGGCTGCCGGTCGAGGTGAAGGCGCCGCCCACCTTGCCGTTCAGCGCACCACGTGCCCACAGACCACCGGCCTGGTCGAGGAACGCCGCCATCTGGCTCGGCATGCGCCCGAACCGCGTCGGCGCGCCGATGATGATCGCGTCGTAATCGGCCAGCGCATTGACGCCTTCGATCTGAGGGTGAGTTTCATCAACCCGGAAGCCGGCTGCAGCGGCAACTTCCTTGGGCGCCGTTTCCGGCACGCGGCGTACATCCACCTGGGCGCCGGTCTCACGCGCGCCTTCGGCCACGGCCTCGGCCATCGTCGCCAGGTGGCCGTAAGATGAATAATAGAGAACAAGAACCTTGGTCATCGCGCATCTCCGTTGATTGGCCCTCTCGGGCGAAATGTTGGTCCGTCGCCGCGCCGCCCTCAACAGGCGGCGCGGTATCGATCACTCTGCGTCGACAAGGACGAGTTCGGCGTCCTCGGCGGCCAGGATGTCATAAGATCCGCCCTCCAGGGCGACGCCGTCACGGGTCGACACGGCCTTGCCGTTCACGGTCACGGCACCGGTCGCGGCGACGAGATAGGCGTGGCGACCTTCACCAACGACATGAGTGACGCGCTCGCCCTTCTTCAGCGTCGCGCCCAGCACCCGCGCATCGGCGCGGATCGGCAGCGCATCATTGTCCTCAGCGAACCCGCTCGCCAGCGTGACGAAGCGGCCAGAGCGGTCGCCCTTCGGGAATGGCTTCGCACCCCAGCTCGGGCTGCCGCCGCTGCTGCGCGGATGGATCCAGATCTGGAACAACGTCGTGGGCTCGCTTTCCAGATTGTATTCGGCGTGGCGAACGCCGGAGCCGGCGCTCATCACCTGAACGTCGCCTGCGCCGGTGCGCCCCCGATTGCCCATCGAATCCTGATGCGTGATCGCACCGCTGCGAACATAGGTGATGATCTCCATGTCGCTGTGCGGATGCGGCGGGAAGCCGGCCTGCGGCGCGATCGTGTCGTCGTTCCAGACGCGGATCGCGCCCCAGCCCATGCGGGCCGGATCATGATAGCTCGCAAAGCTGAAATGATGTCGCGCATCCAGCCACCCGTGATCGGCATGCCCAAGGCTGGCGAACGGTCTGACGTCGATGTTGTTGCGGGTGTCGGTTATGATAAACCTCCGTGTGTTGAAGCGAAGGTAGGATCACAGCCGATCTACATAAACAGAAACGATTGAAACTGATTGTTTCTAGTAATAAGCTGCGCCCGGCATCAAAAACAAGAGTCGCCGCCATGCGCCTTCCGGACCTCGAAGCCTGGGCCATCTTCGCCACCGTCGCCGAGCACCGCTCCTTTACCGGCGCTGCCGAGGCGCTCGGGCTGAGCAAGGCGACCATCTCCAAGGCGATTTCGCGGCTCGAGGCAGATCTTGGCCAGTCGCTGTTTCACCGCACCTCGCGTCGACTGGCGCTGACGGAGGCCGGCCGCCCCCTCGCGGAACATGCCGCCATGATCCTTGCTTCGGCCCATGCCGCGGAAGAAGCCGCGCGCGACGGGGCGCTGGATCCGGTGGGCAGGATCCGGCTTGCCGCACCCATGACCTTCGGCGTCAGCAATGTCGCTCCGCTTCTCACCCGCTTTCTTGGCGATCATCCCGGCATCGAGGTGGAACTGCATCTCTCCGACGCCCGCGTCGATATCGTCGCTGAGGGTTTCGATGTGGCACTGCGCATCGCGGACCTGCCGGACAGCTCGCTTCGGGCGCGGCGCCTGTGTTCGATCCAATCCTATATGGTCGCCGCCCCCTCCTATCTTGAACGTCACGGCACTCCGACGCACCCTGGCCAGCTCGGCGAACACCAGCTGCTCGGCTATACCAATCTGGTCGGGCCGTGGCGCTTTCGCGGGCCGGGCGGCGCGGAAATTTCCGTCAAGGCGCAGGGCCCGCTCGCCGCCAACAGCGGGGAGGCACTGGTGCCGGCGCTGGTCGGCGGACTGGGGATCGCTCGCCTCCCCGCCTTCATCCTCGGCAGCGCGCTGACCGACGGATCGGTGGTGGAGCTGATGCCCGACTGGCGGCCCGAACCGATCGGCCTGCACCTCCTGACCCCGCCCAGCCCGCTGCGCCCCGCCCGTGTGGAAGCGCTGATCGCTTACCTCAGCGATCATCTGCGGGACTGAGCGGCCGGATCAGAACCGTGCCGACAGCGTGATGCCATAGGTGCGCGGATCACCGGGCTGGCCCACGATCAAGCCGGTCGACCCCGATTGTGTCGCCAGCAGCTCGAAATAGTCTTCGTCAAAGGCGTTGCGCAGCCATGCGAAGACATTCAGCCCGTCATCGTTCTTGAAGCCCAGCCGAAAGTTCGACAGCGCATAGCCATTCACCCAGGTGTAGCGCGACGGTGACGGGTTGGACGAGAAGCGCGAACGATAGCTGCCGTCATAGCCGATATACACCTGCCCTGAGACGCCGCCGATCTCGGTGGGAATGCCGTATTCAGCACCATAGCTGAACGCCCATTTCGACACGCCAGGCAGCACTTGGCCGGAAATGTCGCAAGACTGCGGGCTGATCCCGCCCGGCGTACCCGGCGCACTTGCCGCCTGCCCCGCCGCAGCTGTCGTGCCACCCGACAGTTCCGGCGGGCACGGCGCATCCACGAAGCGGACGTATTTCGCGTCCGTATAGGCGCCATTGACGTACAGGTTCAGGTTCTCGACCGGGCGGAACGCGCTGTCCACCTCCACGCCGCGCGTGCGCACCTTGCCGGCATTGGCCAGATAGCCGCGAAGTACGCCCACCTGCTGGTTGTTCACCGTGGCCTGATAATCATCGATCTCGGTCCAGAATGCCGCGATGTTCACCGTCGCGCGGCGATCCCAGAATTGGGTCTTCAGCCCCAGTTCGAAGTGATTCACCGTCTCCGGATCGATCGACTGCACCGCCAAGATCGGATTGTTGGCGCCGTCGAGCGGCAGGCCGGAAAGGTTGATGCCGCCTGACTTGTAGCTGTGCGCATAGGTGGCATAGTAGTTGATATCCGGTGCGAATTCATAAGCGACGGTGATGTCGCCCGAGATATTCCAATTGTCGAACTCGGGGCTGTAGCTTTGCGGAGCCAGCACGCCGCGCTGATCGTTGGTCAGCGTGGTACTGCCGCTGCCATCGGTAACGGTGGCGACGTAATCGCCCTCCTTCTTGTCGTAGTTTATCCGGATGCCCGGCGCGATCTCCAGCTTCTCCGTCGGTCGCCAGGTCAGCTTGCCGAATAGTGCCGCCGAGGTGTTCTTGAACCCGATCTCGTTGCGCGAGGTAAGCCCGTTCAACACCGCCGGATTGCAGGCCGCCGCCGTGGCCGTCGCGCAGCCATTCGGGCCGAAGGGCGGGTTGCCGGGATTGAGCAGGAAGCGGCTCGCCGCCGGACCCTGCACCTGCAACCCCTGTGTATCCACCGTCTGGTAGAAGTAGAAGGCGCCGACGGTGTAATCCACTGCTCCCTTGGTGTCCGAGGCGAAGCGCAGCTCTTGCGTGAATTGGCTCTGCTGCGACGGGTTGGCCGACACGGTCGTTATCGGAAGGCCAATGAAGTCTCGGTCGTTGGACGGATTCCAGTGCCAGAAGCGCCACGCCGTTACCGATGTCAGCGTTCCCGCGCCCAGGTTCCAGTTGGCCAGCGCTGATGCGCCTCCAAGTTCCTGCTTCGCCTGAAGATCGGTGTCCACGTCCGTTCGCCGGTCGAACGGATCGGTCGATGGCGGCGCATAGCCGAAGGCCGCGGCGAGCGCCGCATATTGGCGCGAAAGCGGGCGCTGTGTGGCGCCGACGCGTGCGTAATATTGCACGCAGCAATTGGGGTTCTGCCGATTGTAGTCGGCATAGAGCGTCACGTCCAAATTCGGCGCCGCCTGGAACAACATCTGGCCGCGCAGACTGATATTGTCCTGGCTGTTCTGCCACTCGCGCTGCAGCGTGTTGTAGATCGTGCCGCGACGGGTGGTGAGCGAACCGGAAACACGCGCGGCGACCACATCGTCCACCAACGGCCCGGACAGCGAGAACTTGCCTTGGAAGAACTCGTAATTGCCCCCTGTCACTTCCGCGCGCGCTTCCGTCTCGAAGCTTGGCTTGCGCGTGGTGATGTTGATCGCGCCGGCCGTCGTGTTCTTGCCGTACAGCGTGCCCTGCGGACCGCGCAGGATCTCGATCCGCTCCGTATCGGTAAAGTCGAACGTCGCCGAGGCGATGCGGCTGTAATAGACTTGGTCGACATAGATGCCGACGCCTTGTTCGATCCCGTCGTTGGTCAGGCCGAACGGCGCCCCCAGACCGCGCACGTTGGCGGCGGAATTGCGCGGGTTGGTGGAATAGAATTGCAGGGAGGGCTGAAGCTGCGTCAGGCGGTTGACGTTGTACGCGCCCGTTTCCGCCAATGCGGTGCCGCCGATGACGGACATGGCGATCGGCACGTCTTGCACGGTTTCTGCCCTGCGCCGGGCCGTCACGACGATATCGCCTCCCGCCTGTTGCGCCGGCCCCAATCGGCCAATCTCGTCGGCAGGCTCCCCATTCTGCCCGTCGGGCGCCTGGCTGGCCGGATCGGCTGGCACTCCGCTTGGTGATGGAACCGGCTGATCGCCGGCTGGCGCCACCGCGGCCTGAGCGAGAATGAAGGCAAGCGTTATCGACATGATCCACCCCTATTTAGATCACGCACCTTCTCCCATCGATTAAGTAGGTAATCAATACTCCATCAGCTTAGGGGATTTTGATCCGGGCCTCTTGAAAAGTCACTTGACCGCACCAGATTTCTTTGCGTGCGGCGCCGCGTACGGGCCGCACAGCCGGTGACGTGGCAATATGCACGCCGCCGCTTTTCAACTCGCTCACTGGAGGAATTGAAGATGCGTCTGGATCTCACCCCCTATCGCCGTTCGACCATCGGCTTCGATCGCCTGTTCGACCTCATCGAGGCGAATAGCCGTTCGTCGACCGAGAACTATCCGCCCTTCAATCTCGAGCGTCTGGCCGAGGATCGCTACCGCATCACGCTTGCCGTGGCGGGCTTCTCGCGCGACGAGATCGAGATCACTGCGCAGCAGAACCTTCTGCTTGTCGCCGGCAAGAAGGACGACAAGGCGACCGGCCCGAACTTCCTGCATGTCGGCATTGCAACCCGCAGCTTTGAGCGCCGCTTCGAACTCGCTGATTTCGTGTTCGTTGAGGATGCCCGGCTGAATGACGGTCTGCTCGTGATCGATCTGGTACGCGAAGTGCCTGAGGCAATGAAGCCGAAGAGCATCTCGATCAAGTCCGGCCAGAAGCCGACCGTGGTCGAGGACAAGCGTGACGAGAACGAGGCACAAGCCGCCTAACTGCTCGGCGCCTCTTTGCTCCCTTTCGAGGCGTCGTGGGGCGTCCGGGCCGGTGGCCCGGGCGCCTTCATTTTTTAGAAGCGAAAGTTGCCCCGGACGCACCTACCGGGGGCATGATCCTGGAGCTGGCTTAACGTGCCCCGGTCAGATCACGTCGTCGCTGATGCGCCGCTCGCGCTCCACTCGTCCGGCATTGCCATGGCAAGCGCCGCGACGTGCATCGCCTGGACGATGCCGCCCGTTCGGGCGATCGCCATAGCCTCTTTCACGGGAAGCGCGATCAGGCGCAGCCGCTCGGTCGGCTCGTCCTTGGGTTTCGCCATCTGCCGAACGCCCCTGGCGAGCAGGGCGTAGCAGCGGTTGGACTGATTGGCCGGGTTCGGCGCCAGCGTTGCGACAAGCGTCCACTCGCCGCCACCATAGCCCGTTTCCTCCAGCAGCTCGCGCTGCCCGGCGGCGATCGGGTCGGCATCGTCGGGATCGACGGCACCGGTCGGCAGCTCGCGACTCGTGATGCCCCAGCCATGCCGATACTGGTCGACCAGCAGCAGCCGATCGCCTTCATCGACGGCGATCACGATCGCCCAGTCGGGATGTTCGGTGACGAAAAAGGGCGCAATCCGCACGCCCTCTTCGGTCACGCAATCGTCCGCGCGCACCCGCAGCCACGGATCATCGATCACGCGCCGGGAGGATTCGACCCGCCAGGGCGGCAGGTCGCCCTCCGATTGCTCAGACAAGCCGGCTCTGCTTGACGGCGGCGCCGATGAAGCTGGCGAACAGCGGGTGCGGATCGAACGGCTTGGACTTCAGTTCGGGGTGAAACTGTACGCCGACGAACCACGGATGATCGGGCCGCTCCACGATTTCCGGCAGCGTTCCGTCGGGTGACATGCCCGAGAAGACGAGCCCGCCCTTCTCCAGCGCTTCCTTGTACCCGGTATTCACTTCGTAGCGGTGACGGTGACGTTCATGGATCGTCGTGTCGCCATAGATCGAGGCAACCACGCTGTTGCCGTCCAGCTTAGCCTCATAGGCGCCAAGCCGCATGGTCCCGCCCAGATCGCCTTCCGCCTCGCGCTTCTCCAGCCCGTCGCGACCCATCCATTCGGTGATCAGGCCGACAACCGGCTCCGGCGTGGGGCCGAACTCGGTCGACGAGGCATTCTCGATGCCAGCGAGATCACGCGCACCCTCGACGCACGCCATCTGCATACCAAAGCAGATGCCGAAATAGGGGATCTCCCGCTCACGCGCGAAACGGACGCTGGCGATCTTGCCTTCCGCGCCCCG
Source organism: Sphingomonas sp. CCH5-D11 (assembly GCF_001557395.1). Classification (NCBI taxonomy): domain Bacteria; kingdom Pseudomonadati; phylum Pseudomonadota; class Alphaproteobacteria; order Sphingomonadales; family Sphingomonadaceae; genus Sphingomonas; species Sphingomonas sp. CCH5-D11. Next base: position 59,484 of record NZ_LSKH01000186.1, read on the forward strand.
CTCGCCGAACGCACCCGGTACCAGGATTGCGTCGCACGGTTCGAGCTGCGCCGCGATCTCCGCATCGTCATTCTCGAACAGCTCGGCGTCGATCCAGCGGATGTTGACCTTCACCTTGTTGGCGATGCCGCCATGGACCAACGCTTCGTTGAGCGACTTGTAGGCGTCCTGCAGGCCGACATATTTGCCCACCACGCCGACCGTCACTTCACCTTCCGGGTTGGTCAGGCGATCGACGATCTGCTCCCAGCGGGTGAGATCCGGCGGCGAGGACGGAGTGATTCCGAATGCGCGCAGCACTTCCGAATCGAGCCCCTCGCCATGATATTGCAGCGGCACGGCATAGATGCTCTTCGCATCCAGCGCGGGGATGACCGCGGTCTCGGGCACGTTGCAGAACAGCGCGATCTTGGCGCGTTCGGACGGCGGAAGCGGCTGTTCGCAGCGGCAGACGAGAACGTCAGGCTGCACGCCCAGCGCCGCCAGCTCGCGCACGGAATGCTGCGTCGGCTTGGTCTTCAGCTCGCCAGCGGCGGCGATATAGGGCACCAGCGTCACGTGCACGCTGATCGCATTGCCGCGGCCGACTTCGTTCTTCAGCTGCCGGATCGCTTCGATAAAGGGCAGCGATTCGATGTCGCCCACCGTTCCGCCGATCTCGCACAGCACGAAATCCAGGTCGTCGGTCTGGTCACGGGCGAATGCCTTGATGGCGTCCGTCACGTGCGGAATCACCTGCACCGTCGCGCCCAGATAATCGCCGCGCCGTTCGCGCTGAATGATCTGCTGATAGATCCGGCCCGACGTGACATTGTCGCTCTGCCGCGCCGCGACGCCGGTGAAGCGTTCATAATGGCCCAGGTCGAGATCCGTCTCCGCCCCGTCGTCGGTCACGTAGACTTCGCCATGCTGGTACGGGCTCATCGTGCCCGGATCGACGTTCAGATAAGGATCGAACTTGCGGATTCGCACGCGATATCCGCGTGCTTGCAGGAGAGCCGCGAGGCTCGCCGCCATGAGACCCTTGCCAAGCGAGGAGACCACGCCGCCGGTGATGAAAATGAACCGCGCCATGGGAATATCGGATTACCCTCGAACAAGCATGATAGACAAGCGCCCGCGTACACGCGGGCGCAACGAAACCGGCGAACCGGAGTGAATTAACGGGCGAGCGGAACGCCGTTGTCGGCCGGCACGGTCTGGTTCGCCGCTGCTGTAGCTGCCGCCGCCTCCGCACCGGAAAGTGCCGCGTCATCGGCCTGCGGCTGCGGCGCCGTCTGGCTCACCGGCGCCGTGCGCTCCAGCGAGGTGTCGACATTGGTGCCCCCGCGCGTCGCCGCCAACACGGCCAGCGCGATGGACAGGACAACGAAGAGTCCGGCAAGCACGGAAGTCGCGCGCGTCAGGAAATCGGCGGCGCCGCGCGCCGACATCAGGCCGGAAGGGCTGCCGCTGCTGGTCAGGCCGCCGCCTTCCGACCGCTGCATCAGGATCACCGTAACGAGTGCGGCTGCGATGATCGCCTGAACGACGAGAAGGAAGGTGAACATGCTGGACCCGATATGATGCCGACCCTGCCGGCGGATGCGCGCACATAGGGCGCAGCGGCCCGGCGATCAACCATTGGTCGATTTCGTGACAGTACTGAAACCAGCCGGGCAGGTGGACGTTATCTGACGCGAATGGCACGCATCAGCGGCCGTGTTTTCCGGATGACGCATCGTGGCAAGCTTGGCGAATTCCGATCTGAGTTCATGGATGAACACCCTGGTGGACTATGTCCGCTCGGGGGAGCCAGATCTCACCAATCGGCAAATGGCATTGTTGCTGGTGGTTTATCTGAAACCGGGGCCCCATACGGTGCGCGGCCTGGCCCGCATATTGAACGTTTCCAAGCCGGTCGTGACACGCGCCTTGAACAGACTTGGTGCGCTCGGCTATCTGCGCCGCCAACGCGATGATAGCGACAAGCGCAACATCTTCGTCGCGCGCACTTCCGAAGGGGCAAATTTTCTTGAGGAGTTCGGCCAGTTTCTCGGCGACGGCGACCAGCCCGTCCCCGCTCGTGCCACCGCATAAGACGTTCGCGCTTGTCGGAAGATCGCGCGTGCTTGATCCAACGCGTCATGCGGTACGCGGCGACCTAGCAGACGTCCGCCTCGCCGATCAGGTATTCGCGCCGCATTACGCCGCCCCCCTGTCCCGCACCGTTGCGGCTGCCGCGCCCATGCACGCGACCGGCGCTGCCAATTCAGACGTATTGGCAACCCTGTCACCCGGCGACTTGTTCGAGCTTCTCGATGTCACAGGCGAGCTGGCCTGGGGCGTCGCGCCGGCAACAGGCCTGGTCGGTTACGTCCGGGCAGACGCACTTCGTGTTGATGGCACCGCGAAGCTCGGAGACAAGGCATGAAGGCCGGCATCTTCATCGACGGCGCGGCGGGCACCACCGGGCTGGAAATTCGCGAGCGGCTGGAACAGCGCACGGACCTGGCGTTGGTGACGCTGCCGGAAGAGAAAAGGAAGGACGCCGACGCTCGGCGCGATGCCATCAACGCCGCCGATGTCGTCATTCTTTGCCTTCCCGATGATGCCGCGCGTGAGGCCGTGGCGCTGATCGACAATCCGGGGACCCGCGTGATCGATGCGTCCAGCGCGTTCCGCGTCGCGGATGGCTGGACCTATGGCTTTCCCGAACTCGGCTTCGACGTCGCGGGGGCCACGCGCGTGTCGAACCCGGGCTGCTATCCCACGGGCTTTCTGGCGCTGGTGGCACCGCTTGTTCGCGCCGGCGTGCTGCCCGCCGACTGGCCCTTCACCGTCAATGCCGTGTCCGGTTATTCCGGTGGCGGCAAGGCGCTGATCGCCCGATTTGACGAGCAGCCTGATCTTGCCTTCCGCGGGTATGGCTATTCGCTGGGCCACAAGCATGTGCCGGAAATGCAGCGCCACGCCGGATTGGTTCACCCGCCCCTGTTCGCGCCATCCGTCACTCGGGCGTTCCGCGGCATGATCGTTGAGGTGCCCGTTCCGCTCGCCGCCTTGCCGACCGCGCCCACGCGCGCGGCGATGCTGGACGTGCTGCACGCCACGTTCGATACGGCATCCTTGGTCACCGTTCACGATGACCAGCCGGACGAACTGATCATGAGCGCCCACGCCGCGCCCAACGATCGCCTCGACCTGTGGGTCTTTGCCGATCCCGATGGCCGCCAGGCGCGTCTGGTTGCGATGCTGGACAACCTTGGCAAGGGCGCGTCCGGGGCTGCGGTGCAGAACCTGAACCTGATGATCGGCGCCGATCCACTCGCCGGTCTGGTCTACTGACCGGGCAAACGACGTGATCCGCCGGCTTCGATAGCCGCAGCGACAAGCCAGAAGGAGGAGCCCCCATGCAGCGCAATCCCGTGGGCAAATTACTGTTGTTCGGCGCGACGGGCGATCTGGCCCAGCGCATGTTGCTGCCTTCGCTCTACGGGCTTCATGCCGACAAGCTGCTGCCGGACGGACTGACCATCACTGGCACCGCCCGGTCCGACCATGACGACGAAAGCTTTCGTGCCTTCGCGAAGGATGCGCTGGAAGAGTTTCTCCCCAAGGACCGCAAGGATCCGGATGCGATCCAGTCCTTCCTGGCACGCCTTCAATACCAGTCGCTCGATGCGACTACGCTGGAAGGCTATGACGCGCTCGCCGCGAAGGTCGGGGATGTCTCCGGCGGGCTGGCTATCTTCCTCTCCACCGCGCCATCTTTGTTTGAACAGGTGATCCGCGGGCTGGAAAGTGCGGGTCTGGCCGGTGAGACGGTGCGCATCGGGCTGGAAAAGCCGCTCGGCTACGATCTCGCCTCCAGCCGCGAGATCAACGATTGTGTCGCCACCGCCTTTCCGGAGGACCGCACTTTCCGCATCGATCACTATCTCGGCAAGGAGACGGTGCAGAACATTCTCGCGCTGCGCTTCGGCAACTCCTTCTTCGAGCCGGTGTGGAATGCGCAGGGGATCGACAATGTCCAGATCACCGTCAGCGAGACGGTCGGGCTGGAGGATCGCGCAGGCTATTACGATGGGGCGGGCGCGCTCCGTGACATGGTGGCAAACCATATCCTGCAGCTCGTCGCGCTGATCGCGATGGAGCCGCCGGCGCGCTATGACGTGACCGAGATCCGCGACGAGAAGGCCAAGGTTTTCCGCTCGCTGCGCCAGCTGAAGCCGGAGGAAGTGCCGCAGAACAGCGTGATCGGCCAATATGTCGGCGGCGCGGTGAAGGGTGAGATCGTCAAGGGCTATGACGAGGAACTCGGCAAGGATTCGAACACCGAAACCTTCGTGGCACTGAAGGCGCATGTCGACAATTGGCGCTGGCAGGGCGTGCCCTTCTACCTGCGCACGGGCAAGCGGATGCCGACCCGTCGCAGCGAGATCGCGATCCAGTTCAAGCCGGTGCCGCACTCCATGTTCTCGGGGCGTGGCGGATTGCTGCAGCCCAACATGCTGGTGATCCGCCTCCAGCCCGAGGAATATATCCAGCTGCTGGTGATGGCGAAGGAGCCGGGCCTTGATCGTGAGGGCATACGCCTGCGCGAAGTGCCGCTGAACCTCAGCCTGGACGCCGAATTTGCCGGGAAGCGCCGCCGCATCGCCTATGAGCGCCTGCTGCTGGACCTTATCGAGGGCGATCAGACGTTGTTCGTCCGCCGCGATGAGGTGGAGGCGCAATGGACCTGGATCGACGCCATCCGCGAAGGCTGGAAGGCGAACGATATGAAGCCGAAGCATTACAGCGCCGGCACCTGGGGTCCGGCCGCCTCGATCGCGTTGACCGAGCGCGATGGCGTGACCTGGCAGGACGATTGATGGTCTCCCTCTCCCCGCTGGCGGGGAGAGGGTGGCCGACCCCGGCGAAAGCCGGGGGAGGTCGGGAGAGGAGCAGTGTCGGAGCGCCACGCTCGTAACTGCCCCTCTCCCCGACCCTCTCCCCGCAAGCGGGCAGAGGGAGAAAGGAAATGGAATGAGCGACGAAATCGAGTGGTGGGAATATGATGACGCGGCGGAAATGGCGGAGGCTGTCGCCGGCGATGTGCAGTTCATCATCGAAAGCGCGATTGATGCGCGCGGCGCTGCGGTTATCGCACTGCCGGGCGGCAAGACCCCTGTGCCAATCTATCAGAAGCTTGCCGGTGCGAAGCTTGACTGGAAGCGCGTGACGATCCTGCCGACCGATGAGCGCATCGTGCCGCTCGGCGATCCGCTCAGCAACGTCACGATGATCGGCAAGACCTTCATTCCCAAGGGCGCGCGCGTCATCCCGATCGTCCCGCAGGCGACCGCCGACTACAAGGCTGCCGGCCGCTCGGCGGACGCGCTGATGCAGGACCTGCACTGGCCGCTCGACCTCTGCTTGCTCGGTGTCGGTGGCGACGGCCATACCGCATCGATCTTCCCCGGCCCGGATTTTGACGAGGCGCTGAACGGCCCACGCGAACGCCGCGCGCTCGGCGTCATGCCGGAGCCGCTGCCCGAGGAAGCGCCCGTCCCCCGCGTCACGCTGTCGCGCGCCGGTATCATCTCGGCCAAGGCGCTGATGATCGCCGTCACCGGCGCGAAGAAGCGCAAGGTGCTGGAAGACGCCATCGCCCAGGGTGCCGGATCGCCATATCCGATCGGCCGCGTCCTGGCCGATGCCGAATTGCCGGTGGATATTCACTGGGCGGAGTGACCTAGCCGATCTGTGTCTCCCCTCCCCGTTCGAGCTGAGCCTGTCGAAGCCCGTGTCGGAACACGCCCTTCGACAAGCTCAGGGCGAACGGAGTAGAGTATCCTTATGCCGTTGCACTCTGTCGTCTCCGCCGTCACCGATCGCGTCATCGCTCGCTCGCGCGAGGGCCGCACGCGCTACCTCGACCTGCTAACCCGGGAGCGGGACCAGTGGATTGGCCGCCCGATGCTCGGCTGCGCGAACCTCGCGCACGCTTATGCCGGTACGGAGGAGGACCGCCCTGCGATGAAGGCAGGAGGCGGCATGAACATCGGCATCGTCACCGCCTATAACGACATGCTCTCCGCCCATGCGGTCTATTATCGTTACCCCGAACAGATGAAGGTCTGGGCGCGCGAGGTCGGCGCGACCGCGCAGGTCGCAGGCGGCGTGCCGGCGATGTGCGACGGCGTGACGCAGGGCTATGCGGGAATGGAGCTGTCGCTGTTCAGTCGCGACACGATCGCCCTCGCCACTGCCATTGCGCTCAGCCACGGCACGTTTGAAGGCGCTTTGCTGCTCGGCATCTGCGACAAGATCGTTCCCGGTCTCCTCATGGGGGCGCTCCGCTTCGGCCACCTCCCCATGCTGCTGGTGCCTGGCGGCCCGATGCCTTCGGGCCTGTCGAACAAGGCCAAGGCCGCCGTGCGCGAGCGCTACGCCACCGGCGACGCGGACCGGGAGGAGCTGCTCGACAGCGAGATCGCCGCCTATCACACGCAGGGCACCTGCACCTTCTTTGGCACCGCCAACACCAACCAGATGATGATGGAGGTGATGGGGCTCCACGTTCCCAACGCCGCCTTCGTCAATCCGGGTACGAAGCTTCGTCAGGCACTGACCCGCGCCGCCGTTCACCGCGTCGCCGAGCTTGGCTGGCGCGGTAACGACTATCGCCCGATCGGCCATTGCGTGGACGAGCGCGCGATCGTGAACGCGGCCGTCGGCTTGCTCGCGACCGGCGGCTCGACCAACCATTTGCTTCACCTCCCCGCCATCGCCCGCGCCGCTGGGATCATCATCGACTGGGAGGATCTCGATCGCCTCTCCAGCGCCGTGCCGCTCATCGCGCGTGTCTATCCCAATGGCGCCGCCGACGTGAACGGCTTCGAGGAAGCAGGCGGCATGGCGTTCGTCATCCGCGAGTTGATCGCGAGCGGGCACCTCCATGGCGACATCCTCACCGCCGGCAGCCAGTCGCTCACCGATGCCGCGGCGAAGCCGACGCTTGATGGCGACGCCCTCGTCTGGCGCGATCCCGGCCCGAGCGGCGACGACACGATCCTGCGCACCCCCGCCGATCCCTTCTCACCCGATGGCGGCATGCGCATCCTTGCCGGCAACATCGGCCGCGCCTGCATCAAGGTTTCCGCGGTCGAGCAGGACCGCTGGATCGTGGAGGCTCCTGCCGCGGTCTTCTCCGACCAGGCAGAGGTGCTTGCGGCATTCCAGGCCGGTGAACTCGATCGCGACGTGGTCGTCGTAGTCCGCTTCCAGGGCCCACGTGCCAACGGCATGCCGGAGCTGCACAAGCTCACCCCGCCGCTCGGCGTGCTGCAGAACAAGGGCTTTCGCGTCGCGCTCGTCACCGACGGCCGCATGTCCGGCGCGTCGGGCAAGGTGCCGGCGGCGATCCACGTCTCGCCCGAGGCGCTCGGTGGTGGGCCGATCGGCCTGATCCGCGATGGCGACCTCATCCGCGTCGATGCGGAGGCCGGCACGCTAGAGGCACTGGTCGACGCGGGTGTATGGGCCGCGCGCGCACCCGCCGACGCACCGCCAACCGCCGACGGCTTCGGCCGCGAGCTGTTCGGCATGTTCCGCGGTCTCGCCGACGAGGCGGAACGCGGCGCAAGCGCGGTGCTGGCAGGCGCTGGATTGTAGAGAAGCGAAAGCCCTCTTCCCTGCCGGGGAGGAGGGTTGGGAGAGGGGCGATGCAAGCCTCTGAACGCATGGGCCGGATGCGAGGGGCTGCCCCTCTCCCCGGCCCTCTCCCCTGATGGGGAAGGGGAGTAAAAGATGGAAGTCGTATCAGTAGACATCGGCGGCACGCACGCCCGCTTTGCCATTGCGGAGGTCGAGAACGGCCGCGTCGTCTCGCTCGGCGAGCCGGTCACGCTCAAGACGGCCGAGCATGCCAGCCTGCAAACCGCGTGGCAGGCGTTCGAGAAGAAGCTCGATCGACCCGTTCCTAAGGCGGCTGCCATCGCGGTCGCCTCGCCGATCACCGGCGATGTCATCCGCTTGACCAACAATCCCTGGGTGATCCGCCCATCGCTCATTCCCGAGCGCTTGGGGGCGGAGACTTACACGATCATCAACGACTTCGGCGCCATCGGCCACGCCGTCGCACAATTGCCGGAGAGCGATTTCGACCATCTCTGCGGCCCGGACACGCCGATCCCGGCAAAGGGCGTGACCACCATTTGTGGTCCCGGCACCGGGCTCGGCGTCGCTCAGGTGTTCAAGACCAACGGCAGCTATCACGTCCTCCCCACGGAGGGCGGGCACGTCGATTACGCGCCGCTTGATCCCATCGAAGACGCGATCCTGAAGCGCCTCCGCCGCACCTTCACCCGCGTCTCGACTGAGCGGATCTGCGCTGGCCCGGGTATCGTCGCCATCTATGAAACGCTGGCCGAGATGGAGGGCCGTTCCGTTCCGACCCGCGAGGACAAGGCGATCTGGACCGAGGCGCTGGAGGGCACGGACTCGATCGCGCTCGCCGCGCTCGATCGCTTCTGCCTCGCGCTTGGCGCGACCGCGGGCGATCTCGCGCTGGCGCATGGCGCCAACGGCGTGGTGATCGCCGGTGGTCTCGGACTGCGCATCAAGGACAAGCTGATCCGTTCCGGCTTCGACCAGCGCTTCGTCGCCAAGGGCCGCTTCCAGTCGATGATGGCCGGCATTCCGGTCAAGCTCATCACCCACCCGCAGCCGGGCCTCTTCGGCGCCGCCGCTGCCTTCGCCCAGGAGCATACGGCATGACCACCATCGCCGACATCATGCGGACCAGCCCGGTCATCCCCGTACTCGTCATCGATGACGTGGCCAGCGCCCGCCCAGTGGCGGAGGCGTTGGTCGCCGGCGGGCTGCGCGTTCTTGAAGTCACCCTGCGCACCCCTGCCGCCCTCGACGCCATACGCGAGATGAAAAAGGTCCCCGGCGCGATCGTTGGCGCGGGCACGGTCGTCTCCGGCGAGCAGTTCAGTCAGGTCATGGACGCGGGCGCCGAGTTCATCGTGTCGCCCGGCCTTACGGAGCGACTGGCCGAGCCCATCATTGCCAGCGGCGTACCGTTTCTTCCCGGTGTCGCCACGGCGGGCGACATCATGCGCGGCCTTGATCTGGGGCTCACCCACTTCAAGTTCTTCCCCGCCGAAACCTCCGGCGGGCTGAAGGCGCTGAAGGCGCTCGCCGCGCCCTTCCACCAATGCCGCTTCTGCCCCACTGGCGGGATCACCGAGGCAAGCGCGCCCGACTGGCTGGCCTTCGCACCGGTGCTGTGCGTCGGCGGGAGCTGGGTCGCGGGCGGTACGCCGACGGCGATCGAGGCCAAGGCGCGAGCAGCGGCGGCGCTGCGGGCGTAAGAAGACCCTCCGTCATCCCGGCCTCGCGCCGGGATCCATGGCGCTGCGGGCGCTGACGCGCGATCGTCGACCAACGACCGCCGCACGATGGATCCCGGATCAAGTGCGGGACGACAAGGTGATCAAAGCAACGTCAATCAAATACGTCATGCCGGGCTGGTCCCGGCATCCAGTCCTCCGAATACCCGAAGGTGTAGGAGACGCGGTACCCTGGATGCCGGGACGAGCCCGGCATGACGTAGCGCCAGAAGCCTACTCCGCCGCCTCGCTCGTGATCAGCTTGGTCAGCGGCCGCGCGCCTTGTTCGCTCACCGGCGGCGCCTCGA
>NZ_LSKH01000187.1:0-972 GCF_001557395.1 Sphingomonas sp. CCH5-D11
GGCGGGCTTCCTGCTCGATCGACGCGGACAGCCTAGTATCCGTCCGCCCCGAAGCACCGACGCGAACCGTCGCCACGTCGCCCCGGAAGGCGGCAAAGGTTATCTGCGTGCGGGCGCGCGGCGTCCATGTGACCTGGCCATCCAGCGCAAAGCCGGTGTAGGGCTTCAGCAGCGGATCGTCTGGCTCTGATCGAAACACGCCGACGCCCATGCTCCCGCGGATGCGCGCGTTAACTTCGCGACTCGCGCCCAACAGCGCGCCATAGGTCGTCACATCACGATCGACGCCACCGAAATCCCGGCGGAGATCCGCATCCCGGCGGGTGACGAACCCCTGCAGGAAGAAGGCCACCGGCGCGGCCGGTTGCCACGTGGCGCGAACCGTGCCGCGATACACACGCAGGTCACGGTCCCGCTCCGCCGGATCGAGGAAGTCGATCCGGTCCGCACCGGGGGACAGGCGGAACGAGACATCGCCCGCGCGCGCGGTATAGCCAAGCTCGGCTGACAGCGTGTTGATCTTGCGCGGCGGTACCGTCGTCGGTGCACGCGCCTCCGGATCCGATCGAGGCTGCACTGCCCGATCGAATTTAAACGCTGCATCCAGCCCGTGCTGCGCCGAAAACCGCGCCGCGCCATCCAGCATCAGTCCAAACAGGAAAGCGTCCTCACGCGTCACGCTGACATGCTGGCGCGCTTCGGCATACGCCACGCCGTGGGCAGACAGGCCGGCGTCCTGCAACGTCATCTCCACCGAGGGCCGCAGGACGAAGATACCGTCATCCTGGCCGTTGCGCGACGTGGCATAGACGTTCGTATCGTAGATTGCCGACCCATCGACCGAGATCAGCATCTCCGCCGGCCCCACATGGTGAACGATCGGTTCAAATCCGGGGCGCGGCAGATTGGCTGGAGAACCACCGCGCCGCGGATTTGAACCGATCGTTCACCATGTGGGGCCGGCGGAGATGC
>NZ_LSKH01000019.1:0-10873 GCF_001557395.1 Sphingomonas sp. CCH5-D11
GAAGTACCCGCCGAGGCGCAATTCGGCGGTGAGCCCCATCGCACCGTGGATCTGCACCGCGCCCTCCCCCACCAGGCGCGCAGCATCGTCACACACCACGCGGGCCGCCGAAACAGCACGTGCCCGGGCCTGATCGTCGCTGTCGAAAGCGGTGATCGCGATGGCAGTGATCGCATCCGCCTGTTCCAAGATCATTGCCATGTCGGCCATGCGATGGCGCAGGGCCTGGAACGAGGCGATCGCCACGCCGAACTGCTTGCGCTCCTTGGAGAACAAGGCGGCGTCGCGCAGCATCGACCGGCCGAGGCCCACGATTTCCGCGCAATGCAGCACCGTCAGCGCGTCCTCCGCCCAGCGGCGCTTGTCCTCGCTGTTCGCCAGGGCAAGCACCGCCGCCGGGCTGTCCGCACGCGGCGCACCAGCGCCGCGAGCGCCAAGCCGGGTTGCCACCCAATGCTCCGCCCAGGGCAAGACGACGTTGGCACGGCCGAACGCCGCCGCGACCACCGCCGCGTCGCGTAGGTCGGTGCCCAATCCCTCTTCTTCCGCCGGCACGCCAAGCGAGTCGAGCCCGGTAGCCGTGACCGCTGCTTCCCAATCAGCGTCGCCAGCCCCGAGCGACGCGTCCAGCGTCTCGGCCAGCATCCGCTGTTCGTCGGTTCGTGCAAAGGCGGTCAATTCACTCTCCGTTCGTGTCCTGCCCAGAAGGGCTCGCGCAAGGTGCGCCGCAAGATCTTGCCCGATGGATTGCGTGGCAGCGCCTCGATGAACTCCACGCTCTTCGGACATTTGAAGCCGGCGATCCGCTCCCGCGCATGCGTGATGATCGAAGCTTCATCACAAATGGCGCCGGGCTTCAGCACCACCATGGCCTTGACCGCCTCACCCCATTTCGGATCAGGAACGCCGATCACGGCGACGTCAGCCACCGCCGGGTGCCCGTAAATCGCGCTTTCCACCTCGGCCGGATAGACGTTCTCGGCGCCGGTGATGATCATGTCCTTGATCCGGTCCTGGATGAAGAGATAGCCCTCCTCGTCCAGAATGCCGGCATCGCCGGTGCGCAGCCAGCCATCGCCAATCAGCGCCTTGGCCGTTTCCTCCGGCTTGTTCCAATAGCCGCCCGTGTTGTTGGGGCTGCGGATCGCCACCTCGCCAATCTCGCCTGGGGGCAGATCATTGCCGTCCTCGTCGATGATCTTGAGCTCGACGCCGGGCAGCGCCTTGCCCGCGGCCGTCATCTTGTGCTCGCGGCCCGGCAGGTGATCTTCCGGCGGCAACGCCACGATCGATCCCCAGGTTTCCGTCATGCCATAGACCTGGACGAAACCGCAGCCCATCCGCTCCACCGCCTGCTGCAGCAGCGGAAGCGGGATCGGGCTGGCGCCATAGGACAGGGTTTCGATGGACGAGAAATCAGCCGTGGCAGCCTTGGGATGCTGCAACATCAGGCCGATCGCGGCCGGCACCAGGAACAGGCGGCGCACGCGATGTTCAGCGATCGCATCCATCACGTCGCCGGCATCATATTCGGCGTGGATGATCAGTTCCTGCCCGCTGTTCACCGCACCAAGCGCCACGCCCACGCCGCCGATATGGCCATAGGGCATGGCGATGATGGTCGTGTCACCCGGTTCGGCGAGGAGCCACTCGATCTTCGCCTCGATCTGGTTCCTGCGCTGGCGGATGCCGTTGGCATGGCTGAGCATCACGCCCTTGGGCGCGCCGGTGGTACCGGACGTATAGAGCTGGAGGACGATATCCTCCTCCGTCACCGAAACGGGCGGAGCGGCATCGCTCTGCACATCACGCCAGCGGGCAAAGCCTTCGTCCAAGACGACGACCTGCTCGGCCGCGAACGGGCGCCTGAACCCCGGCTCGACGAACAGCACGGCGGCGGCGGAGTCCCTCAGGATCCCGTCCACCTCCGCCGGGGCGAGCCGCCAGATCACCGGCACCAGCACCATGCCTGCGCGCGCGGTGCCGAGCGCCAGCTCGACCGCCCAATCGCTGTTCTTGCCGAGATATGCGACCCGATCGCCCTTCTTCAGCCCCATGGCCAGCAGGCCATTGGCGATCTGAGTCACGTGACGATCGAACGTCGCATAATCGGTAACCCGATCCTCGAAGCGTAGCGCCACCTGCTGCGGCCGTTCCGCCGCATGCCGGGCCAGCGCTTCGCCGAAGGTCGTCGGCAAGTCAGTCATGCTGTTATCCGCTCCTATCGCTCGTCAGAACCGGAATGTCGCGGTGGCGCCATAGGTGCGCACCTGCCCCGGGAAACGAACCACAATGTTCGCATTGCTGGCGACGGCGTTCCAGTAATATTCGTCAAACAGGTTGCGCGCCCAGACATTCAGGGCCCAGCTTTCGTCGGCCGCCTTCACGCCGAAGCCGGCGTTCACGACCGTATAGGCCTTGATGTCATAGAGCGGGTTATATTCGAAGATCGTGGTCTGACGCGACTGCCAGCGCACGTTGGTGTTGGCGGTGAAGCTGACATCATCGTTCAACGGCTGATCGAATAGCGCCGTGCCGGACAAGGTCCATTCCGGGCTGTAGATGAACCGCGCGCCGTCGAAATCCTGCGGCTGACCGGCCGCATTGGTGCCGACATAGCCGTTGATCCGGGTCTTCAGCCAAAGAGCGTTCGCCATCAGCGTCAGCGGGCGCGCCGGCCGGACGGTCAGTTCGCCCTCGATGCCGTAAGCTTCGGACTTGGGAATATTATCCAGCCGGGCAAGCGCGGTGTAGATCGGATCAGCGAAATAGGCGCTGATCTGCTTGTCCTTGTAATCGTAATAGAAGCCGGCGAGGTTCAGCTGAACCTTGCGATCAAGGAATCCCAGCTTGGCGCCGATTTCATAGGCGGTCAGCTGTTCCTGCCGCGCGGGCAGGTTCTGGCGCGCGTTGCTGGCCGCGTTGATTGGCGAGGTGCCCGATTTGTAACCGCGCGAGATCGAGGCGTAGATCAGCGTGGTGGAATTGGGCGTGATGTCGAGCGAGCCGCGCCAAGCGAAATTATCCTCGTCGAGCCGCGAATTGACCACGCCGAAGCTGTTGGTCGCGGGATTGAAGGTGTTGCACTCGTTCAGCCCGATCGGTGCAGCGAGGCCCCCGGTGGGGTTGAACAGCCGCTGGTAAAGACCACGGTTGAACAGGTTGATGTTGGTCAACATGCTGCCGTTGAAATCGCGCGAGCAACCGGTGAACTTCTGCAGATCCTGCGTGTAGCGCGCGCCGAGCGTCAGCTTGATGAGATCGGAAAAGGCATAATCGCCATTGGCGAAGATGCTCCACGTACGGGTGTCGAACGAACCCTCATCGCGATAGGTGCGGAAGGTGGTCGCGGCGTCCGCCAGCGTGTAGCCGAAGGTGTTGATGGGCGTGTTGACGAGCTGCGCCGTGGCGAAGCGGATCAGGGCCGAGTTGGCGTTTTCGCCCAGCAGCGTCCGGTTGGTATCCTCGATCGTGTCCTTGGCATAATAGCCACCGACCAGCCAATTGTAGCCCGGGCCGTCGCCTTCGACGCGCAGCTCCTGACCGAAGCTCTTGATGCGCCCGTCAGCCTCCTGGATCAGCACTTCGTTCGGGATGCCGGACCAGTCGAACGTCGCCTCGCGATCGAACTCATTATAGCTGGTCAGCGACACGACGCGGACATTGTCCGCGACATCGAGCTGCACCCGCCCCTTCAGGCCGAGGAAGTAATTGTTCTCCTGCAGCGGATCCTTGAGGCCAGCGCCGCGGCCGATGTCCGCCGAACGGCGTGCATAAGGCGCCCAGTCCGCCTGCTTGCCGTTGGTCGGGAAGTTCGCGGCAATATAGGCCGCAGCGCCCGGCGCGTTGAAGTTGCTGGCCGCGCCGCCGCCGCCGGGCGTCGTCGCGGGAGTGAAGCCGATCGCCTGGCCGGCGACCGTATCCGACTTGTTGACCCAATAAGTGGCGGAGAGATCGATCTCGAACGGCCCGGGCTGCAGCGCGAGCGACCCGCGCACGCCGTAGCGCTTCACCCGGCCGAGGCGCTCGTCGGGGCGGCTGTTGCTGACCTGCCAGCCGTCATTGCTGAGATCGACGCGATAGCCGATGCGCGCCTGAACGCCCTCCGCGATCGGACCCGTGACATAGCCGCCGACGTTGAACGTCTCGTAATTGCCGACGTCCACCGACATGGCGCCGGACGCGTCCTCGCTCGGCTTGCCGGTAACGAAGTTGATGAGGCCAGCGGTGGTGTTGCGGCCGTACAGCGTGCCTTGCGGCCCCTTCAGCACCTCCACCCGCTCGATGTCGATCAGCGGGCCGGTGTTCATGATCGGATAAGCGTAGGCGACCTCATCGACATAGGTGCCAACGGTCGATTGCGCGGATAGGTTGATCGAATTGAACCCGATGCCGCGCAGCGTGTAGGTGGGCACGCCCTGATAGCTTTGCGCCACCGTGAAGCTGGGCACCACGGCGGCAAGATCGCGAACGTTCTGAACGCGCAGCTCCTGCAGCGTTTCGGACTCGAGCGCCTGGACGGAGATGCCGACGCGGTTGATCGATTCCGCGCGACGCTGCGCCGTGACGACGATCTCGCCAATACCGACGTCATCGCGCGCCGTTTCCTGCGCGGGTGCGGCGGCCGTCCCGGCTGGCGCGGCATTGGCAGGGGCAGGCTGTGTGACGGTCGTATCCGACTGAACCGCGGCGGTGTCCTGTGCCTGAGCGGCGCCTGCCGCAATCACCGCGAACATGCTGGCGCCGACTTGAAGCGCAATACGCGTACGACCCATCTTGGCCATGAAATCCCCTCCCAAAATTATCAGGCAGCACCCATTTCGGGTGTCATTATGCAATGTCTGTAGCAGCGCGCGTCAGGCGCGCTCCCTGACATCTATGTCAGGGTTGCCGTCGCCTCCGCGCGGGCCGTCGAGCGACTTCCAAGCATTCGTTGCTGCTGCGCCGGCGAGAGCCAGGCGAACTCTCCGGGCAAGCCAAGGCGTTGCGCGGCCTGCCAGGCGGGTGACTGGCGGCTGCGCACCATGTCCGCCAGCTTGCCCGCCGTTCGCAGCAGCAGGGTATCGGTCCGCGTCAGATCATATTCCGCGCCAAGCTCCAGCCGTTGCCGCACCTCAGGAGGCAACAGCGAAATGGCCGCGCGCGCGAGCGCCCGATGAAGCATCCTGGGAACGGCCGGCGCCGCCTTGCCGGACTGAATGATGTCAAGGAATTCCAGGTTGATCGGATGCGCCTCGAACCGGGGCAGCAGCCTGTTCAACATGGCAAAGAAATCCTCGTCACTGCGGAGCGGATTTTCCACGCCATAGAGGCGCGCGATCGGCTCCCCGTCGCGATAATAGGCGCGACGGTCCTCCTCGCTCACCGGCGCGACGAAGCGATGGTACGCCTCCAGAAAGCCATAGGTGGCCGTTGCACTGACCCAGTCGAGCAGTTCGGGATCGAGCGCCTGATACGCCTCGCCCTTGGGCGTTTCGCCAACAACCTTGCGGTGCATGCGATTGACCCCGCCGATGATGCGCCGGGCGGCACTGGCCGGCCCGAACACGCCGGCCATTGCGGCGATGCCGGTGCGCTTCGACCGGCCGATCGGATCCACCTTGTAGGTGGAATGATCCCACACCCCCGACCGGATCCGCGCATCGGCAAATTCCAGCAGCACGGCGGCAACCCCGCCGATGGCGATGGCCACCGGGTTCTTGAACACGCGCCATTGCGGCGATGTGGGCGCAACCAGCGCGGGCTCCCCCACCGGGCGGCGATAATCAACCTGGTAGCCCTTAAACTCGGACGCCATTGGACCCACCTTCAAATACGATCATACGATAGAAGTTGGTTTATGCGTACACGGGCTGTTCCGCAAGCCCCGCCTCTTCTATGCCCGCGCGCGTGAGCAATGGTCCGATGCCCCGGAAGAGCAGCCCGCGCGGGCCGTATCGCAGCAGCGCGGAGACGCGGCAGCGGCTGATCGAGAGCGCGCTTGCACTGTTCGGGAGCAACGGCTTCGAGGCGACGAGCACGCGCGACATCGCCGCGCGGACGGGTGTGGCGCTGCCCGGCATCGCTTATCATTTCGGGGGCAAGGAGGGGCTGTACCGCGCCTGCGCCGAGACTGTCGTGGAACGATATCGCGAGCGGATGCGGCCTGGTGCCGATGCAAGCGACGTACGGCTGCCGAAGGAGCCCGACGTCGCCCGCGCCGCCCTGAAGCGAGTGATGGCAACGCTTGCGGCCATGCTGCTCGATTCAGCGGGCGACGATGCCTGGCTGACGTTCATGATCAGAGAAATGAACGGCACCGGCCTGGCGCACGACCTGCTTTACCGCGACCTTTGGAAGCCGGGCCTGGCCCTGATCGCGGCGCTCGTCGCGGCGGCGCGGGCGCGTGAAACAATCGAAGAAGAGGACAAGCTGGAAGCGCTGCTGCTCCTGTCGAGCTTCAGCGCGTTCAGCACCTCGCGCCGGGTCGCGCTTGATTTTGGCGGCTGGGCTTCGATCGACGAGCCGCTGGTCAGCGCCATGCTGGACCGACTGGGCGAGCGCATCGACGCGCTATAAGCGGCTGACCGTGGGAATGACGCGCCCGCCCCTGCCAATGGGAGCGGACGCCATCGCCTACGTCATTCCTTGCTATCGCCCGATCCCGGCTCCGCCATGCCACGGTGCAGTTCGGCAAGCGTCGATTGCGGCACGATCCCCGACGCCAGCACCTGAAGCTTGTTGCCAAGGCCGGACACGATGTGTCCCTTGCCGGCGATCAGCGCATCCCAGCCGTCCTTTGCGACCTTTTCCGGATCGGCCTTCTTGCTCTGGCCGACCGAGGTGTCGAGCATGTCGGCGCGGGCGAAGAATTCCGTCTCGGTCGCACCCGGCATGAGCGTTGTCAGCGTGACCCCGTCCACGTCCTTCAGCTCGTTGCGCAGCGCTTCGGTGAAGTTGTCGATGAACGCCTTGGTGGCATTGTAGATGGCGTTGAAGCTGCCGGGGATATAGCCGACGATCGACCCCGTTACGAGCACCTTGCCCGAGTTGCGCGCCACCATGTCGCGCAGCACCTTCTGCAGCAGATAGACGGTGCCGGTGACGTTCGTGTCGATTGAATGCCGCCAGTCGGCGACGCTCTCGTCCAGGAACGGACCGCCCTTGCTGATCGCCGCATTGGCGCAGAGCAGTTCGATGCGGCGATCGCCGGCGGCGGCGAGCACCCGGTCCACGCCGTCGATGGTGGAAAGGTCCGCCTCGACCGCCTGAACCTCGGTCCCGAATTGTTCGAAATCCCGCGCCGCCGCCTCGATCAGCGGCTCATCGGCGACGACGATCAGATCATAGCCCTCCCGCGCCGCGATCGTCGCAAGTTCGAAGCCGATACCGGTGGATGCACCCGTTACGATGCCGAGTTTGCCAGCCATGTCCGTCTCTCCTCAAATATCGAGTTCGACGCGCTCGAGGCCGGGCTTCAACACGACCTTGGTCACTTCGTTCTGCTTGTCATGAAAGATGCGATAGCCGTCCGGTGCATTTTCAAGCGGCAGGGTGTGGCTGATCAGGAAGGTCGTATCGATCTTGTCTTCCATGATCGCGTTCAGCAGGCCCGGCAGGTAATGCTGCACATGGGTCTGACCGGTCTTCATCGTCAGCCCCTTCTCCATGAAGGCGCCGAGCGGGAATTTGTCGACGAACCCGCCGTAGACCGCTGGCATCGACACACGGCCGCCCTTGCGGCAGGCGAGGATCGCCTGACGGATCGAGTGGGGCCGATCGGTTCCCAGGAACGTGGACGCCTTGATCTGATCGATGACATTGTCGACGAACAGGCCGTGCGCCTCCAGCCCGACCGCATCGATGCACGCGTCAGGGCCGATGCCGCCGGTCATCTCCATCAGCGCCTCATAGGTGGCGCTTTCCTCGAAGTTGATGGTCTCCGCGCCGAACCTGCGCGCCAGTTCCAGTCGGCGGGGGAAATGGTCGATCGCGATGACACGCTCGGCGCCCATCAGGAAGGCCGATTGAACGGCAAAGAGCCCGACCGGCCCGCAGCCCCACACCGCGACGGTATCGCCGGGCTCGATCTCCGCATTCTCCGCCGCCATCCAGCCGGTGGGCAGAATGTCGGACAGGAACAGCACCTTTTCGTCCTCCACCCCATCCGGGATGACGATCGGGCCGACATCGCTGAAGGGCACGCGGACATATTCCGCCTGACCGCCCGAATAGCCGCCCGTCATGTGGCTGTACCCGAACAGCCCGGACATGGGCTGGCCGTAAAGCGTCTGGGCAATATCCTGATTGT
This sequence comes from Sphingomonas sp. CCH5-D11, assembly GCF_001557395.1. Lineage (NCBI taxonomy): Bacteria > Pseudomonadati > Pseudomonadota > Alphaproteobacteria > Sphingomonadales > Sphingomonadaceae > Sphingomonas > Sphingomonas sp. CCH5-D11. The sequence continues at coordinate 8,291 of NZ_LSKH01000019.1, forward strand.
CCGCCGGCAAGCCATTGTCGCACGCGGAATATTGCTGCTTCCCGCAATGATAGCAGGAGCCGCAGGAGATCGTGAACGGCACGACGACCCGCTCACCCTTCTTCAGCGTGGACTTGGCGCCCACCTCGACCACTTCGCCCATGAATTCATGGCCGAGGATGTCGCCCGACTGCATGGTGGGAATATAGCCATCGTAGAGGTGAAGGTCGGAGCCGCAGATCGCGGTGGATGTGATCTTGATAATGGCGTCGCGGGGATTGAGGATCTCCGGATCGTCCACCGTATCGACGCGGACGTCATGCTTGCCGTGCCAGGTAAGCGCTCGCATCAGTTCTTCCCCTCTTCCAGAAGGCGGCGATTGCGCGCGCCGGTGGCGACTTCGCCGGTTTCCATGAGCTGCTTGAAGCGACGCAGGTCGCGACGGGCCTGAATGGCCGGCTCCCGCTGGAACATCTTGGCGATCACCTTGCCGATGATGCCGGCAGGCGGATCATAAAGGATGGTGGCGGTGACGATGGTGCCGCGATCGGCCTGCGCGTCGCGAAACTCGATCCGGCCGCTGTTCGGCACGTCCGCCCCCTCTTCGGAGGCCCAGGCGATATATTCGCCCTCGCGCTCATCGGTGATCCGCGCGATCCACTCGACATGGCCGCCGCCGGGCGCCTTCACCGTCCAGTGAGACCGGCGATCGTCGAGAATCTCGATACGCTCCACATTGTCCATGAAGCTCGGCAGGTTGGTGAAGTCTCGCCAGAAGGCGTAGAGCTCGGCGCGCGGGCGATTGATCGTGACCGTTCGGCCGACCAGCTGATCCGCATCGCCCTGTTCGGGCGAACCATAAGTCTGGGTCGCGGCATCAACTGCGGCAGACCCGTGTTTTGACGTGGAGAGCGGCGCATCATCTGCGCGCACAGGGTCGATCGTCTCGGCCATCTCATCCTCCTGATGAATGGCCTGACAACGTCGCGTGTCAGCTGCGCGTTCCGATCACGTGTACGCAAGTTGCGTTATTATAGGGAAAATCTTTGCCCGTGCTGATGCCCTGACGATCGGGCTGGCATCCGAGGCCGGGCGCACGACCTGCCAGGCGCCTGATCAAAGCCGGCGGCGGCGAGCGCGATCGCGGCTCGTCGAAGCCGAGATACTCGCCATCATGGTTTCATACTGACCGACCGTGAAGCCGGCCGCGAAAAAGGCGCGCAGCTCGCTGACGGGAACCTGGAAGCTGTGGTGCCACGCGAGGACGGCCATGCGGCGGAGCGCCTCCAGCCGGTCATCGGCGAGCCGCGGATTGTTCTGCCGGAACAGCGAGGCCATGGCGCTGGACAGACGCCCCGGCACCCGCAGCGACGAAAGAGTGTCACGCCGCGCCAGCGCGACAACCGACCATTCGAGGGCGCTGAGCCGCGCAGCCGCCGCATTGGCCCTGTCCTTCGCGGTAAGGACCGGCTCTTCGGCGGGGGCAATCGTCACGGCGGGCGGGGCCAGGCCGGCGTCCAGCGTGTCGAAATTCAAATATGCCATGTCGATCCCCTCTGGCCGCACGCGATCACTGACCGATCCGCACGCATCGCGGCCCGCCCAGGGAAAGCTGGTTTTCAAGTTACGAGCGGCGCGGAAGGTCTTCAGCGGACACCCGGTTTGTGTACCAGGCGGTATAGAGAGCAGATGAAGAACCGTCAACAGATTTCATACCGGCTGGTATGAATGATCGCCGGTGGGGAATGATGGATCGTCCGGAGCGGCCCCGATCCGTGCGGCCGAAGGTCACGACAGCCAGCGGGGCATACCGCGCTCGTTGCAGACCCCTGCCCACCAGCCAGCCATCGCATCCTTCCATTGCCGCATTGCACGACGCCGGCCGAACCGCGCCCATGTCAGCGACAGGGCAAAGGGGATCGCGACTGCCAGGCGAGCGGGAGTCGTATCGCGCACCACGTGGAGCTTGTTGCGTTCATCAAGATAGATCGGCAGCAGCGGCCGCTGGTGAATGTCGGCGGCCGAGCCGGTCGTACCGCCCTGCCCGTGGCAAATCCGCGCATCAGGCGCGAAGCCGAGGCGCAAGCCCCGAGATCGTGCGCGGAGACACCATTCAACCTCCTCGGCGTAGAGAAAGTAATCGTCGCGCATCGGGCCGGTCGCCTCAAGAAACCGGCGGCCGATCAACATGCACGCGCCCAGCAGATAGTTCATCCGGGCCTCTACCCGGCGCGGCTCGATCCGGGTCGTGAGCGGCTTTCCCAGCCCGATGGAACTGGCGCGCGCGAGCCAGGGGTTCCAGTGGCCACCATAGGCCTGTACGCGCCCATCAGGTTGGTAGAGGACGCCGCCGACCGCATCGCACTCCCCGCGAGCCAGACGGTCCACCAGCGCCTGAAGCGCGCCCGGGGCTGGCCGAGTGTCAGGGTTCAGGATCCACCAGCCGTCCGCATCGGGCCGCGTGGCCATGCAGGCGTTGACCCCGCCAGCATATCCGAGGTTCTCTTCCTGCCGAAGCAGCGTGACGGCCTGCCCGCCCGCGAGTGTCGACGGCAGCGTTTCACGGAGCCGCTGGCGCGCGTCCGGCCCGCCGTTTTCGCAGAT
>NZ_LSKH01000188.1:0-1742 GCF_001557395.1 Sphingomonas sp. CCH5-D11
CGTGTTGCTGCCACTTAGAGAAGACACATTCGTCGCCAGATAGAACTGACACACCGTTGGTAGCAGCGGGGGCAGCGTGGAGCCATCCACAAGCGCAGCGCTGACCCCGCTGATGCGGTGAGTTCTGAGAGGGCTACGGACCCGCTGCGCCAGCAGCGGGCCCGGTCACGCTAGAACAGCAGGCAGTGAGGCAGGTTCCTGAGGCGGCGTGTTCCGATCTCGGCCCGCGTATTCGGCCAGTCCACGCGCGACGAGTTCCGTGTTGGGAAGGCGCGGTCCACGCTTCAGCTTGGGCGTGCAGAGCGTGCGGCGATCCACCTTCGATGCAGTCGGAGCAGCCGAGGCGGCGAACATACCGCCAGTCTGGGCGGTCCGCGCCGGCTCGTTGTTGTTCCGCTTGCGGTGGTGTGGTGCCGTTTCCTGCAGGAGCCGCGCCATCGCCAGCGCCGCGTCGAGATGCTTGTTGTCGACCACCGCTGCCTGGTTCACCCGCTGCATCTTGTCGAACACGCGATAGGGCAAGGCCTGCCCGTCGTGTCGGATCTCGATCCGCCCGTCAGGGAACTCGCAGACATCTACCCGCTTGCGCGCCAGTGCCTGGCTGACCCGGTTCGGCTCCAGGATGAACAGCGCCTTGTTGTAGTGCAGCGTCAGCGCCGCGGTCACCGTGCGCTGCTCGCGCCAGACCATCTCTGCCTCGATGTTCTCGTGCGGCGCCAGCGGGCGGTGGAGATCGCGCGGGTCGAACGGCGTCCTGGCGAACTGCCGGTTGTGCCGGGCCATGTAGGCGGGGAGAAAGGCATTGGCCTCCTCGATGGTGGAGATGCCCTCCAGTCGCATCGCCTTGACCAGCCGGTCCTGCAACGTGCCGTTCGCCCGCTCGACACGCCCCTTGGCCTGCGGCGAGTTGGCGCAGATGATCTCGATGTTGAGCGCATGCAGCGCCCGCCCGAGATGGGTCATGCCGTCACCGTTCGCCGAAGCGGTGTTGTTGCGAAACGCGCTGTGCTTGTCGGAGTACAAGGCGACCGGCTTTCCGTGGCGCTCGATATACGTCCGCGTGGCCCGCATGTAGGCGAAGGTGCTCTCGCTCTCTACCATCTCCAGGTGCATCAATTCGCTGGTCGCATCGTCGATATAGACCAGCAGCGTGCATTGCGGGCCCCGGTCCTCGAACCACCAGTGTTTGGACCCGTCGACCTGGATCAGCTCGCCGCGGCAGTCCCGCCGGTAACGCGGCTGGTGCGGGCGAGGGCGACGCGCTGCGCGGTCCTTCCACAGCCCCGCTGCCATCATCATCTGCCGCAGCGTCTCGCACGACACCCGGATGCCGTGCCGCTCGGCCAGATACTCGCGCGCCAGCGTGGGCCCGAACCCGTTATACTGCTCGCGCACGAGGCTGACGACCTGGTCACGAAAGGCATCGCCGTAACGCCGGTTGCTCGGACGGCCACGCTTGCGCGAGATCAGCCCGGCTGCGCCGTCCTGCCGAACTCGCTCCAGCAACCGGTAGATCTGTCGACGCTCAAGGCTCAGTAGCGCCATCGCGTCTGCAACCCGGATCTCACCGCGGTCGAGCCGCATCAGCGTGTCGAACCGGCTCACCTCGGCAGTACTCATCGTCAGCACCGTCATCGTTCGCACATCCTCGCTGCCGAGGATGGCCATGACACCGGCGACCCGCTGGCACTGTGTGCCTTTTCTATCTAGCGGAGCAGTGTCATTTCTACTTAGCGCCTACA
>NZ_LSKH01000189.1:0-28936 GCF_001557395.1 Sphingomonas sp. CCH5-D11
GCCGGCAGGAGCAGGAGGAATTCGTCCGCGCGCTTGAGACCAGCGGTATCCGGCCCATCATTGACCGGACCTTCGGGCTCGAAGAGCTGGCTGATGCGTTTCGCCACCAGGAAACTGGCGATCACTTCGGCAAAATCGCGGTAAGCTGGTGAGCTAATCGAGCGAAGCGCTGCGTATCTGCTCGGTGCGTGCTGGGCGATCGGCTCGCATCTGGCCGATGATCTTATGACGCTGCACGCTCCGCCCTTTGCGCTCAGGTCAGGCGAGGGGTAAGCTTGAGCATCGAAAGGAATGCTCATGAACGCCCCTACCGCGCTTCAGGACTGGCGCCCGCTGGGTGAGGCCGCGCTGCCGGACACTATTGCGCTCCGCCGTGCTATCCACGCCGAACCCGAAATTGGGCTTCAATGCCCCAAGACGACTGCCAAGCTGAAGGCTGCTCTCGCAGGTCTGCCGCTTGAAATTCATGACAGCTCGTCCACGTCCGGGTTCATCGCCATTCTGCGCGGTGGTCGCGGTGAGGTCGGCGACAATGGTCGAACCGTGCTCCTGCGGGGTGACATGGATGCCCTGCCCCTCACCGAAGAGACCGGGCTGGATTTCGCATCCACTGTTCCTGGCGCCATGCACGCCTGCGGCCATGATGCGCATTCCGCGATGCTTGCTGGCGCGGCACGCGTCTTGTGCGCCCGCAAGGACGAGCTTCCCGGAACGATCGTCTTCATGTTCCAGCCGGGTGAGGAAGGTCATCATGGGGCGCGCTGGATGATCGAAGATGGATTGCTGGACATCGCGCGGCCTGACGCCGCTTTCGCCCTTCACATCTCACCCAATACGCCGACGGGTGTGTTCGTAGGGCGGGACGGCCCCCTGCTCGCCTCCACCGATACGTTGATCGCCAACATCAAGGGCAAGGGTGGCCACGCGGCGATGCCCCATGATTGCATCGATCCCATCCCAGTTGCGTGCGAAATCGTGGCGGCCCTGCAGGCGTTCATCGCGCGCCGCATTCCTGTCGCGGATCCCGCCGTGCTCACGATCACCCAGATCCATGCCGGCAGCAGCCACAACATCATCCCCGATGCAGTGCGCCTCATGGGCACGTTGCGCACCTTGTCGGATCACACGCGTGAAAAGGCGCGAGCGGCATTTCGCCAGATTGCCGAGAACATCTCCGCTGCACATGGCTGCACGGCCGAGATCAGCGTCGACGAAGGGTATCCGGTCACGTTCTGCGATCCGCGGGCCACGGCGATGATGCGTGATCTCGCCACCTCGATTTCGGGCGAAAACGGCTGGTCCGTCATGCCCGCGCCAATGATGGGCGGCGAGGATTTCTCTTACGTCCTCCGCGAAGTGCCTGGGGCAATGGCTTTTGTCGGGGTGGCTTCGCCCGGCAGCGATCCGCGCACCAATCCGCCGCTTCACAATACCCGGATGACCATTGAGGAAAGCGTCATGGCGCGCGGCGTTGCCATGCATTGCGCCTTGGCAGAGCGGTTCCTAGAGCGCGGCTTCGATTAAGGGCCAGAGCGGCTACCGTGGCGGCGCCTGCGCCGCCAGGAAAGCTGTAGGGGCGGGCGCAGATCGGCATCGGCACGCTGCCGCGCGGATCTCGCCCCGCCCTTGATTGGGGCCTATTCTACCGTCACGGACTTCGCGAGATTGCGCGGCTGATCCACATCCGTGCCCTTCGCGACGGCCACATGATATGCCAACAACTGCACGGGGACCGCATAGACCATGGGTGCGATCAGCGGGTGTACCTTCGGCATCTCGATCGTGGCGATCGCATTCTCGCCAGCTTGTGCGATGCCGTCCGCATCGGAGATCAGGACGACCTGAGCGCCGCGCGCCTGCGCTTCCTGCATGTTGCTCACCGTCTTGTCGAACAGCGGGCCTGACGGTGCGATGACGATCAACGGCACCTGATCGTCGATCAGCGCGATCGGTCCGTGCTTCATTTCACCTGATGCGTAACCTTCCGCGTGGATGTAGCTGATTTCCTTCAGTTTCAGCGCACCTTCCAGCGCGAGCGGAAACTCCGGACCGCGGCCCAGATACAGCACGTCGCGCGCCACGGCGATCTTGGGCGCCATCGCTTCGATCTCCTCGTCGTGGCTTAGCGCCTGGCTCATCGCCTCGGGCACCTGCTGCAATTGCTGCACCACGTTCGCTTCGTCATCCAGCCGGCCCTTTGCCCGCGCGAGATTCGTCGCGAGCGCAGCCATCACGGCGAGCTGACAGGTAAATGCCTTGGTGGATGCTACCCCGATCTCCGGCCCCGCATGGGTCGGCAACAGAAGATCGACCTCCCTCGCCATGGAGCTCGTCGGCACGTTGATGATGCCTGCAGTGGTGACACCCGCCGCACGCATATGGCGCAGCGCAGCCAAAGTATCCGCCGTTTCGCCGGACTGAGAAATGACGATGCCGAGCGTGTTTGGCAGCAGCACAGGATCCCGATACCGGTATTCGCTTGCCACATCGACCTCGACCGGCACGCGGGCGAGTTGTTCGATCCAGTATTTGCCGATCATCCCGACGTAGCTGGCCGTGCCGCACGCGACGACAGCGACCCGCTCGATGCTGGAAAGATCAAAGTCCATGTCCGGCAGCGCGACCTGCGCTTCGAGCGGCCGAAGGTACGACCGGAGCGTCTGCGCCACGACCACCGGCTGCTCGTAGATCTCCTTCTGCATGAAATGCCGGTGATTGCCCTTGTCGATCAGCTGCCCGGACGCACCGGAGTTCACGATCGGCCGCTCCACCGCCTTGTTGTCACGATCATAAATCTCGACGACGTCGCGGGTGATCGCCACCCAGTCACCTTCTTCGAGGTAGGCGATGCGTTGGGTCAAAGGCGCAAGTGCAAGCGCGTCCGACCCGAGGTAGTTTTCCCCATCGCCGAAGCCAACCGTGAGCGGTGCGCCGAGGCGCGCGCCGAGCAGCAGGTGAGGATGCGTCCGCACCATCACGCCAAGAGCGAAGGCGCCATGCAGACGCGGCAACACGGCCGCAAGCGCTGCTCGCGGTTCGGCGCCCCGCTCCACCTCGCGCGCGATTAGATGCGCCACGACCTCCGTATCGGTCTGGCTGCGAAACTCGCGCCCTTCCGCGATGAGTTCATCACGCAACGGCTTGAAGTTCTCTATGATTCCGTTGTGTACGATGACCACGTCACCCACGATATGAGGGTGTGCATTGTCCTCGGTTGGGGCGCCATGCGTGGCCCAGCGCGTGTGCGCGATTCCGGCCATGCCGGGCAACGGGTCCTCAGCCAGGCGCTGCGCAAGGTTCTTGAGCTTGCCTGGCGCACGACGCCGGTCGAACTGATCGTCATGAATGGTGCAGATGCCGGCGGAATCGTAACCGCGGTACTCGAGCCGCTTCAGGCCGTCGAGCAAACGGTCCGCGACCGGTTCTCCGCCCAGAATGCCAACGATACCACACATTTACTTTGCTTCCTTCCGCGCGCGCATCAGGTTTCGAAATCGCTCGGCCCAGCCGGCCTTGCTGGTCTGTGGAGGGCGAACAAGCGCCAGCGCATCGCCAGGAACATCCGCTGTAATGGTAGAGCCTGCCCCCACGATCGCTCCATCGCCAATTGTCACCGGCGCCACCAGCGCTGAATTGGAACCGATGAATGCACCTGTTCCAATAACGGTCTTGTACTTGAAGAAACCGTCATAGTTGCAGGTGATCGTCCCGGCACCGATGTTGGCGCCAGCACCGACCTCCGCATCCCCCAGATATGTCAGGTGGTTCGCCTTTGCGCCTTCGCCAAGGACAGCCTTCTTCATTTCGACAAAGTTCCCGACGCGGGAGCCTGCCTCCATCACCGCGCCCGGCCGCAGTCGCGCATAAGGCCCGACCGAGGCGCCTTCCGCGACGCGCGCACCCTCCAGATGGCTGAACGCATGTATCGTCACGCGGTCTGCGATGGACACGCCGGGACCGAAGACAACGTTGGGCTCGATCAAGACGTCCCGGCCCAGCAGGGTATCGTGGCTGAACCAGACAGTGTCTGGCGCGACAAGGCTGGCCCCGTCTGCCATCGCCTGCCGCCGTCGAACGCGCTGCCAGGATTGCTCCAGCACGGCCAGTTCCTCTCGGCTGTTCACACCGGACACTTCGTCGGCCGCTGTCTCGATCACTGCCGATCCGCGGCCATCGGCGGCTGCCAGCATGACGATATCCGGCAGGTAATATTCGCCCGCCGCATTGTCATTGCCGACGCGCTGAAGAAGCGAGAACAGATCCTCGCTCGCGACCGCCATTAGGCCAGAGTTGCAGAGGTTTACGGCACGCTCTTCGGAAGATGCATCCTTGAACTCGACCATCTTCTGGATGCGTCCAGCCTCGTCGGCGATGATCCGGCCATAGGCTCCCGCATCTTCCGGCCGAAAGCCGAGCACCACCGCCGTCGGAGCGTCGGGGTCATGCAGCCGCGACACCATGCGCCGCATCGTGTTTGCCGGCACCAGCGGGACATCGCCGTAGAGGATCAGGACATCACCGGAAAAATCCTGCAAGGCTTCGGCCGCCTGGAGCACGGCATGGCCCGTCCCAAGCTGTTCCGCCTGGTGTACGACACTGATGCCGAGTGGCGCCACGGCCGATTCAACCTGCTCCCGCCCCGCTCCGACGACAACGATGGTCTGGGCGGGCCCAAGTTCTGCGGCGCGATCAAGCAAATGGGCCAGCATGGGCTTACCGGCGATCGGGTGAAGCACCTTGTGCGTCGCGGATTTCATACGCGTGCCCTTGCCAGCGGCAAGCACGATTACGGCGAGAGGACGGCTCGTCATGGCGCGCCTGTGCCATCACATGCTTGCCATTTCCATAGCGACGCGCCACGCCGCTCGCACAATGCAGCCATTTCCCTTCGACATTGTCGGCTTCGACCTGGACGGCACGCTTCTCGACACCAGTGGCGATCTCGCCGCTGCTGTGAATCACGCGCTAGCGGAGGCCGGCCGTTCACCTTTACCGGTTGCCGCGATCAAGCCCATGATTGGTGGCGGTGCGCGGCACATGCTGTCGCAGGGGCTGGAAGCGACCGGCGGTTCCGACGAGGCCTTGCTCGATCGGCTGCACCGCATCCTCCTCGATCACTATGCGCGCAACCTGTCGATCCATACGGCCCCCTTTCCCGGCGCCGTGGCCGCGCTGGACGCGCTTCAGGAGCGCGGGGTGAAAATAGCCGTGGTGACGAACAAGCTCGAGGGCTTCGCCCGTGAAGTGTTGCGCGACGTCGGCCTTCTGGACCGGCTCTCGTGCATGATCGGGGGCGACACGCTCGGACCGGGCAGGAGCAAGCCGGCCGCCGATCCGATCCTCGCCATGATCGAACAATCGGGTGGCGGACGCGCGGCTTTCGTGGGCGATTCGATCTATGACGTGGCTGCCGCGCACGCAGCGGGCGTCCCGGCCATCGCCTGTCGCTTCGGCTTCCTCATGCAGCCGGTGGAGGAGCTTGGCGCCGAAGCGATCATCGATCATTTCGATGATCTCATTCCTGCACTGGAGCGGCTCGGGTGATACTTCGCGCCCGAACGTTCTGGCGTATCCTGCTGGTCGCCACGGCCGCGTTCGTCGTTACCATGGCGCTTCTTCCGCACCCGCCCAAGGTGCCGATCGAGGGTGACAAATACCAGCATATGCTGGCGTTCGGCACTCTGACGATCCTCTCCGTCACCGCTTATCCGCAGGGCTCGCTGTTCCGCATCGGCGAGCGGCTCGCCTTTCTCGGCGCCATGATCGAGGTGGTCCAGTCCATCCCTGCCCTGAACCGCACGTGCGACATCATGGACTGGGTCGCCGATACGGCGGTGATCGTCACAGTCCTGATGGTGGTGGCGCTGTTCCGCCGGCGCCCTTCCGCCACTTGATCCAAAGGTGGCGGGCAAGCATCAACGGCGGCATGCGCAGCCAGTGCGAGCGAATATAGAAGGTCAGGCGGGTGAAATGGTGCGTCGGCCGCCCCCAACCATCACGAGCGAGCAGCCGCCTGAGGTACCAACGGTCTGCCAGTCTCCTCTGCGTCCATGACGCAGGCGCGGGCGTCCCGAAAAGAATATGCGAAAGGCTGACGGCGCGCGCTACGACGCGTGCTGCGCCGTGGCAGGAAGCGGCATTAGTCAGCTGTGCCCAAAAGGTTTCGTCCTCGTCGCAGAACTCCCGCAGCAATCTGTCGATATCCCATAGATTGCGCAGGCCGCCGCTAAGATCTCCGTCGCCAAACAGGTGTATGGCCGCATGGACGACCATGTCTGAGGGGTGAAGTATGGCACAGTCGTTGCCGAGCGGCACCGCATCGGCGATCAGCTTCTCGGCGTCCGGCCTCATCCGCGCGGTTAGGGGCAGGATCGTGTGATGCACGTCGATCATCCGGTCGCGTTCGGGATGGATCAGCGGCGGCAGCTCGTGCATCCACCGGCGGTAGTAAGCATCATCATAAGGATCGGGCTTCACCCACATCCACCCGTTCGCCAACAGCGCCGTCTCCACATCCGGCAGCCGCGCGCGCGGAACGAGGATGTCGAGATCACCGATGGACCGTCCCTGCCCAGCCGCGAGCCCGGCGGCTACAAAGGCAGTGCCTTTCAGGAGGATCAACGGCTCGGCCACTCCCTGCAGGGCTCGCCGCGCCATCTCGGCTTCCCAGAGTGCTTGCCGCCTCCCCTCGATCGCGGTCGATTTGGCATCGAGCAGCACCGAAGCGACCTGGGGGGGCAATGTCAGACCCTCGAGCCGCATGGCCAGCGTGCCGATCAGTTGCTCGGCACGGGCAACGGCAAGCACCGCCGTCCATCCCGGTAGATCAAGCGACTGGGCCAAGGCCGGGTCGGTCAGCAGGGCGGCGAGCGTACGAGCAGGATTCACCAGAGCGCCTCGATGATGGCGGCTGCTTCATCGGCACTCGAATAATCGATCGCGGCCCGCGTCACGTCGCTCACCAGCCGCGTCAAGGCGGTGAAACCACGCTCTCCCAGGATCACGTAATTGGTCGAGGCTTGGGTCAGCCGCACGAAAGCTTCGCCCGCTCCAACCGGCCGCTGGTCCGCCGTAAGGCCGTAACGCGGAAACAGCAGCAACACGGGCCGTGCGGGTTGCTCGGCGGCAGCAAGCGCGCATGGGGCCGGGATCAGGTGCCGGATCGTTCCCTTGGGCGTTTCGCTCATCAGCGGTCCCCAGTTTGCGTCGGGCAGAATTCTCGCGACAACATCTATCGCGTCGTTCTTCAAGCTGACCGGTCGTGGGAACGGATGCACAAGCCCGGATGCGGGATCCAGCAACACGAACTCGTCCGCCATCAGCCGCCAACCTCGCGACTGAAGAAGCGCCGCAAGCGTGGACTTACCAGCGCCGGACTCGCCCGTCAGCACGATGGCCATTCCGTCACGTTCCACGGCGGCCGCATGGATAAGCAGGAACCGCCGTTGTCCCAGCGCCATCTGCAGGTTCATGCCCATTTCCGCGGCGAGCAGGCTGTGCTGAAGAGGCAGCGGCGCAGCGTCGGGGATGATGAAGTCGCCTTCGATGGCTATGGTTGGCCGCAGCCACCGCCGCCAGGGCTTGGGAGGCGCAAGGCGGACCGTGAAGTCGGGAACGCCATCATTAATCGGATAGTCGCGATAGAGTGCGCGTAGTTCGGTAATCGGCCGGCTCCAGGCCGAACCGATCCGGAACGTCACCGGGCCCACGCGCACGCCGAACCTGTGCTTCATGCCTGCTCGATCAACCCGGCCACGGTCAGCTCATCCATGATCGCGCGAAGGCCGACCCGGTCGCCGTCGATCAGCTCAAACTCCTGCTCGATGCCGTGCAACGTCATCCACCGTCCCGCGAGCGCGGCCAGCAACTCGGGCACCGGTGTGGTGACGAGATGCGTGATGCCGGAGGCGCGATGGAAGATGGCGACCAGCTCGTCCAGATGAACGAACGACAGCTCGCCTGGCTGCGGCGCGCGATAGCGCGTCGCCGTCATCGATCAGCGCCGGGGCATCTGCAGTGACGCGAAGCAGGTAAAGCCGGTCGTTCCACTGCGAAGGTTCTGAACATATTTGAGGTAAGCGCGGCTGCGTTCGTAATCGACGCCGGGCAGGGTTCCCCCCGTCGCCAGTGCACGCCGGATGTCTTCACCCTTCAGTGGACGGCCGGGCGGTGCAAAGGCGCCCTTGGTTCCCGCCGGCACGACCTTCCCGGCCGCGTCGATATAGCTCCCCGCCCGACCAGGATCCGGCACCGGAACTTCACAGGTCAGCACCGAGCCATAAGCCTGAGCCATAGCTGGCCGGATCGAGACCACTGCAACAGCACCCACTGCCCCGATGCGCAGCGCGCGACGGCGCTGCGGCTGGCTTGGCTGATCATGATCGGCGGGATCGCTCATCGGGCCTCTTTCGTCCACCACGCCCTTCCATAATCCTAACGGGCATACAAGAAGTGCGTCGGGCACGTACCGTCCTGGGACGCTGCCGGTAAGTTTGCCTGTAGCCGCGCACGGGATGGACAATCCCCCGTGCGGCATCTTACCCACAAGGCTTCGTAACGATCGGCGCCACAGCAAGCACATGAGTCAGATACTCTTTCGTCGCGGCTGGATCGCGCTCGCAATCGTCGCTTTGACGGCAGTGATCCTCGGCTTTGTCGGCGCCAGTCAGGAGGCGATCATCGTCAGCATCGTCGGCGCGGTCGCGGCGATCTTCGCCAGCGCGGCAGGCCGCGCGCTCGAAGACGATCACCCCGCAGTGCCGACAATGCCGGAGCCGCCCTCCCCACTCGGACCGGTTCTGGATGCACTCGGCGAGCCGGTGCTGATCCTCTCGGGACCGCGCATTGCCAGCGCCAACAGCGCCGCGCGTGCCCTGCTCGGCTCGCACATCGTCGGCGAGGACGCCCGCATCGCCATTCGGCACCCGGCGGCCTCCGGGCTTCTGGCCAGCGAGGCGAGCGCCGGTCCCGTCGCGTTGACCGGCCTGGGATCGGCCGATCAGCGGTGGGAGATGCAGATCGCGCCGATCGGTGACGGTCGGCGGCTTGTTCACCTGTCCGATCGCAGCGGCAGCCACGCTGCAGAGCGGATGCGGGTCGATTTTGTTGCGAATGCCAGTCACGAACTGCGCACGCCGCTTGCCTCAATCCTGGGCTATGTCGAAACACTTTCCGACACAGCGGGTGACGATCCGGCGATCAGGGCGCGCTTCCTCAAGATCGTGTTCGACGAAGCACGCCGCATGCAGCGGCTTGTCGATGACCTGATGAGCCTGTCCCGCATTGAGGCAGAGAAGTTCCGCGTTCCATCTGATGTGGTGGATCTGGGCGCATTGGTGGACGACACTCATGCTGAACTGGCCGAGGCGCACGATGGTCGTGGGCGGGACATCATCCTGGAGCATGACGCCGGCGCCATTCCGGTGCTAGGCGATCGCTTGCAGCTGTCGCAACTGCTGCACAACCTGATCGGCAACGCGATGAAATATGGTCAGCCGGGCACGCCCGTGCGCGTCTCGATCACGCGCGACAATGGCGCCATCCGCCTAATCGTCGCGGATCAGGGCGAAGGCATCGCGCCTGAGCATCTACCGCGGCTGACGGAGCGATTCTATCGCGTCGATCCCGGGCGAAGCCGGTCGGTCGGGGGAACCGGGCTCGGGCTCGCGATCGTGAAACACATCGTAGAGCGTCACCGCGGGCGGCTGGAGATATCCAGCCGGGTTGGCGAAGGTACGCGCGTCAGCGTCACGCTGCGGGCTCCTGGACAGGAACCGCCGAAGCCGGTGTCATGAAGCAGTAACGCGTGTGTCACAGAGGCGGCGCGTCGGGGGCAACACCTGTCGGGACTCAATGATTCGCGTCGCTACGCTCATTGCGCTGATCGCGCTCTGCTCGGCTTGCCATGATCAGGCCAGCGGGGGTGCAGGCGCCCGCGCGCAGATCAAGGCGGTGGGCTCCTCAACCGTCTATCCCTTCACGACGATCGTGGCCGAGCAATATCTCGCCAATAGTCCGGGCGCCCGGCCGCCGGTGATCGAGTCGACCGGCACGGGCGCGGGGATGCGGCTGTTCTGCGCCGGAATCGGTGCGGCGCACCCGGATATCGTCAATGCCTCGCGGCGGATGAAGCGCAGCGAGTACGAGACGTGCGCAAAGAATGGTGCTGAGCAAATCCTGGAGGTGCAGGTCGGCATCGACGGCGTGGCCTTCGCCGAAGCTCGGAACGGGCCCAAGATGGCGCTCACCCCCACCGATATTTATCTGGCGCTCGCCGCCACGCCCAAGGGCAAGCCGAACACTGCACGCACCTGGCGCGATGTGAACCCGGCGCTCCCACCCATTCCGATCCAGGTCTATGGTCCGCCGTCCACCAGCGGCACGCGGGATGCGCTGTCCGAACTCATCCTGACGCGCGGTTGCCTGGAAAGTGACCCGGAAGCCGAAAAGCTCGAGGCGGACGATGCGGACGCCTTCAAGGCCCGGTGCCAGCGCGTCCGCGAAGACGGCGCCTATGTGGATGCGGGTGAGAACGACAATTTGATCGTCCAGAAGCTGACCGCCAATCCGAACGCCATCGGTGTCTTTGGCTATTCGTATCTCGAGGAGAATGCGGGGTCGGTGAACGGTGTGCCCATTGCTGGCGTCACTCCCAGCGAGGAAACGATCGCCAACGGTACATACCCGGGTGCGCGGCCGCTCTATATCTATGTGAAGAAGGCGCACATGAACGCCGTTCCCGGCCTCCGCCAGTTTGTCCGGCAATATACCCGGCTATGGGGTGAAAACGGCCCGCTAGCCCGCCGCGGATTGATCCCGGCGCCTGCCGCCGTGCAGCAGCAGGCGGCAAGTATCGTCCGAGATGAGAAGGCACTGGCTGGGACAGCGCTGAAATGAGCATCGGTCCGCTTTTCTTCCTGGTCGTTGCCCTCGGTCTGATCGGCTGGTTCGTGGCACGCGCGCGCGCGCTTTCGCTGCGCCAAGGCGGTACCTCGCGCTTCAGTGCGCTTCCCGGTCATCACGGCTGGTTCGTGGCACTATGGACCGCGGTGCCGCCCCTGCTCTTTCTCGCCGTGTGGTTCTTCGTGTCGCCAGCGATGGTGACTGATGCGGTACTGACCACGCCAATGGCGTCCGCACTCCCGTCACAAGGATTTGAGCGCTCGGCCATTCTTTCCGAAGCGCGCAACCTCGCGCGCGGAGAGGCATTTGGCGCCTTTCACGAGCTTTCGGAATCGCTCGCCCCGGCCTATGCCGCGGCTCAGCGCCGGTTTGACTGGATTGCCACCGGGCTTGCTGCTCTGCTCGCCTTTGCCGGCTTCGCTTTCTCCTTCGTCAGGGTGCATCCGCATTTCGCTGCCCGTACGCAGGTAGAGCGGATCGTGATGGTCCTTCTCCTGGCCGCCTCGCTTATCGCTATTCTGACGACCTTCGGCATCGTGGCGAGCCTGTTGTTCGAAAGCGCCCGCTTCTTCTCGATCGTTCCCATCACCGATTTTCTGTTCGGCACGCATTGGTCGCCGCAGGTGATCGACGCCCGCGACCCCGGCGCCAGCCTCGGCGCGGTGCCGCTGTTCTGGGGCACCTTCTTCATCGGCGCCGTGATCGCGATGATCGTCGCCATCCCCTTCGGTTTGATGAGCGCGATCTACCTGACCCAATATGCCCGCGCCTCCACCCGCCGGTGGGTGAAGCCGCTGCTCGAGGTGCTCGCCGGCGTGCCGACCGTGGTCTACGGCTATTTCGCCGCACTCACCGTTGCACCGGCTATTCGCGACTTCGCCGTGACGATCGGCATCCGCTGGGCGAGCAGCGAGAGCGCGCTAGCCGCGGGTCTC
The DNA here is from genome assembly GCF_001557395.1 of Sphingomonas sp. CCH5-D11. Classification (NCBI taxonomy): domain Bacteria; kingdom Pseudomonadati; phylum Pseudomonadota; class Alphaproteobacteria; order Sphingomonadales; family Sphingomonadaceae; genus Sphingomonas; species Sphingomonas sp. CCH5-D11. The sequence goes on from NZ_LSKH01000189.1 coordinate 11,838, forward strand.
GTCATGGGCGTGATGATCATCCCGTTTGTCTCCTCCATGGCAGACGATTCACTGGCAGCCGTGCCCAGCTCGATGCGCGATGGCAGCCTCGCTATGGGCGCCACGCCCTCCGAAACCATTCGCAAGGTCCTGGTACCGGCGGCGCTCCCGGGTATCGTTGGCGGGGTCCTTCTGGCCGTCAGCCGCGCGATCGGTGAGACGATGATCGTCGTCATGGCGGCGTCCGGCGTGGCCACGTTGACGCTCAATCCGTTTGCCAGCACCACCACCGTGACCAAGCAGATCGTTGATTTGCTCACCGGAGAGGCGGAATTTGACAGCGCCAAGACACTGGCGGCGTTCGCGCTTGGGCTCACGCTGTTCGTCGTGACGCTGCTACTCAACATCGTCGCACTGGTTGTCGTGAAAAGGTACCGCGAGGCTTATGATTGATCGCGCTCCCACGGACTGGCGCACGAGCACGATGCAGCGCCGCATCGCGCGGCGCTATGCGTCGGAGCGGCGGTTTCGTTTTCTCGGCCTGGGCGCCATCGTCCTCTCCGCGGCCTTCCTTGCCTTTCTGATCGTCACGATGGTGCTTCAGGGCGCGGCCGGCTTCCGCGAGACCCGTGTGGCGCTGCCGATCGACTTTCGGACAGCCGAGCTCGACGTCACGGCTGAACAGTTGCGGGGCGACCGTGCCGATCTGGCGTTGGCCGGCGCCGGGCTGGAGAATGTCGTGGAGGGAGCCGCCGGGTTGGCATTCCCCACGCTCGGCGGTGCCGAGCTGCTGTCTGACGGCGCCTGGCTGCGCGTGCGTGAGGCGGTCAAATCCAACCCGTCGCTGCTGCGGCAGAACGCAGTGATCGACGTGCCGGTCGCCAGTGAGATCGACATGGCCTTCAAGGGCGAGGGAACGCCGGAGGCGGAGCGAACCGCCCGGTCGCTGGGTGACAAGCTGTCCGGCGGCTTCAATCAGGATTTCTTCGGCGGCGCGGACTCCTCCGACCCTACGCGCGCAGGCATCTGGGGCGCGCTGAAAGGTTCGTTGCTCACCATGCTTGTCACGCTCGTGATCGCTTTTCCGATCGGCGTTCTGTCGGCGCTCTACCTGGAGGAATATGCCCCGCGGAACCGCTGGACTGACCTGATCGAGGTGTCGATCAACAATCTGGCGGCGGTGCCGTCGATCATCTTCGGCCTGCTCGGGCTGGCGGTGTTCCTGAACACCTTCGGCCTGCCCCGCTCGGCACCGATCGTCGGCGGGCTGACGCTTGCCCTCATGACCATGCCGGTAATCGTCATCGCGGGGCGCAACGCGATCAAGGCGGTGCCGCCCTCGATCCGGGATGCAGCGCTAGGCGTCGGTGCAAGCCCGGTGCAGGTCGTGTTTCACCACGTGCTGCCGCTTGCCATGCCAGGCATTCTTACCGGCACCATCATCGGCATGGCGCGCGCGCTGGGGGAAACGGCGCCGTTGCTGATGATCGGCATGCGCGCGTTCATCGCGGCCCCGCCGGAGGGCCTGGCCGATCCCGCCACCGTGCTGCCGGTTCAGATCTTCCTCTGGTCGGATGAGGTCGCCCGCGGCTTCGTGGAAAAGACCTCCGCCGCCATCATCGTGTTGCTGATATTCCTGCTCGCGATGAACGGCCTCGCCATTTACCTCCGCAACCGCTTCGAGACCCGCTGGTGACCCAAAAGATCACGGCCCGCAACGTCAACGTCTTCTATGGCGACAAGCAGGCAATCCGAGACGTTTCGATCGATGTCGATCAGGAAGACGTGACTGCCTTCATCGGCCCGTCGGGCTGCGGCAAGTCCACCTTTCTTCGAACCCTCAACCGGATGAACGATACCGTCGCCTCCGCGCGGGTACAAGGTGACATCCGGCTCGACGGCGAGGACATCTATTCCCGGGAGATGGACGTAGTGCAGCTGCGCGCGCGCGTTGGCATGGTGTTCCAGAAGCCAAATCCGTTCCCCAAGTCGATCTATGAGAATGTGGCCTATGGCCCGCGCATTCACGGGCTGGCGAGCGGCAAGTCGGAACTGGACGGCATCGTCGAGCGCTCGCTGACCCGCGCCGGGTTGTGGAGCGAGGTAAAGGATCGACTGTCGGACAGCGGAACCGCTTTGTCCGGCGGTCAGCAACAGCGGCTGTGCATCGCCCGCGCCATTGCGGTCGACCCCGAGGTGATCCTGATGGATGAGCCATGCAGCGCGCTCGATCCGATCGCCACGGCGCGCATCGAGGAATTGATTCACGACCTGCGCGGCCGTTACGCGATCGTGATCGTCACGCATAACATGCAGCAGGCTGCGCGCGTCAGTCAGAAGACCGCCTTCTTCCACCTGGGTGAGCTGGTGGAATATGGCGATACCAACAACATCTTCACCAACCCGCGCGAGCAGCGCACGACCGACTATATCACTGGCCGGTACGGCTGAGAGGACAGGACATGGCGGAACATACCGTCAAGGCTTTCGACGAGGACATCGGCCGCCTGCGCGGACTTATCAGTCAGATGGGCGGGCTGGCCGAACAGGCGATCGAAGGCGCCATGCGCTCGCTCCATCGTGGTGATCTCGAACTCGCCAGCCAGATCCGCGCAGCCGACAAGCAGATCGACGCGATCGAATCTGAGGTGGAGCGCCTGGTCGTTCGCATCATCGCGTTGCGTGCGCCCATGGCCAATGATCTTCGCGAGGTGGTCGCCGCGCTGAAAATCGCTGCGGTGGTCGAACGCATCGGCGATTACGCCAAGAACATCGCCAAGCGCGTGCCGATGATCGAGAGCGAACACCGCATTGAGCCGATTTCGGTCATCCAGGCGATGGGTCGTATGGCCGCCGAAATGGTGCATGACGTTCTCGACGCCTTTGCCGCCCGCAACGCGGAGGCTGCCGTCGAGATCTGTGAGCGCGACACGGCGCTGGATGACTTTTACGACGCGATCTTCCGCACGCTTGTCACGCACATGGTCGAGAATCCGAAGACGATCAGCGAGGTCGCGCACCTTCTGTTCGTTGCCAAGAACCTCGAACGCATCGGTGATCACGCGACCAACGTCGCGGAGATGGTCTATTTCGCAGCGACCGGCACGCAGCTTGCCGATCGTGAAAAGGGGGAATGATGGCACGGGCCCGAATGCTTCTGGTCGAGGATGATGCCGCGCTGGCAGAGCTACTCGTCTGGCACTTCAAGCGTGAGGACTTTGAAGTCATTCACACGATCGACGGGGAGGAAGCGCTGCTCCTGGCCCGCGAGAAGGTGCCGGACATCGTCCTGCTCGACTGGATGGTGGAGGGACTGTCGGGTATCGAGGTGTGCCGGCGCCTGCGCCGGACGGCGGAAACCGCAAACGTTCCAATTATCATGCTGACGGCACGTGGCGAGGAGGCGGATCGCATCCGTGGCCTTGAAACCGGCGCGGACGATTATGTCACCAAGCCGTTCAGCCCGAGAGAGCTGGTCGCCCGCGTTTCCGCCGTTCTGCGCCGCGTTCGCCCGGCGCTCGCCGGCGAGGCGCTGACCTATGCCGATCTGGAAATGGACACCGTTGGGCACAAGGTCCGCCGCGGCGGCGAGGTGATCCCGCTCGGCCCCACCGAGTTCAGGCTCCTCAAGCACTTCCTGGAGCACCCCGGCCACGTCTTTTCCCGCGAGCGGCTGCTCGACAGCGTCTGGGGGCATGACAGCGATATCGAAAGCCGAACGGTGGACGTTCATATTCGACGGCTGCGCAAGGCAATCAATGAAGGCGGTCGCCCGGATATAATACGTACGGTTCGTTCTGCCGGTTACGCGCTCGACGCTGGTCATTAAGAGCTTTCACTCCAGCAAACGTTGAACTTTCAATGCCTTGCTGCTGGCACTTGTTGATCAAGTGCCAGTAGACGACCTGTTGAATCGCCTGCGAAACGAAGGATACTTTGGACAACAAGCGCGTTGTCCCGGCGTTCTTGCACGCATTCGAGCGTATTCTGACAGGAGAATGGCAGATGAAATCGATCTTTCTTGCGGCCGCGGCTTTCATCGCCGTGCCGGCCATCGCGCAGGAGCAGCCGGCCGGTACGGCTGATCAGACCGCGCCGGACACGTCGATGCAGGGAACCGGCACCATGACGCCCCCCGCTGATCCGGCTGCCCAGTCCCCCAGCACCGGCGGTACGATGAGTGCGCCGACGACCGGCTCGACGGGCGGCATGGCTGCGACGGGCGATCCTTCCGCTACGGATCCGGCCGGCGGCTATCAGCCGAGCGCCCCGCCAATCCAGGGCACGCCAGCACCGGGCGCAACCGTCCGCTTCCAGGCCGCCGCTGATCCGAACACCGCCTATCCCCCGCCGCCGCCGATGGACAAATATCCGGTGTGCAAGAAGGGTCAGTACGACAATTGCATTCAGCGCGGCGGCAAGTGATCATCTGATCGCATCATCGTGACAAAGCGGGCAGTTGCGCCCGTTTGAATGTCCAGTATGGGAAGGCGCTCCAATTCACGAGAGGGAGCGCCTTTTCCATGTCCATCCGTTTCGACGACAAGGTAGCCATTGTCACTGGCGCTGGCGGCGGCCTGGGTCGCGAATATGCGCTTGAGCTCGCCCGTCGCGGCGCCAAGGTCGTGGTGAACGATCTCGGCGGTGATCGCACCGGCACCGGCGCATCAGACGCCGCGCACAAGGTGGTTGAAGAGATCAAGGCTGCCGGCGGTGAAGCGATGGCGAACGGCGCCAGCGTCACCGAATATGAGCAGATGGTGGAGATGGTCGCAAAGGCCAAGGAAGCCTGGGGCGGCGTTCACGTTCTTATCAACAATGCCGGCGTCCTTCGCGACAAGTCGTTCACCAAGATGGATCCGGCCGACTTCGCCTTCGTCGTTCAGGTTCACCTGCTCGGTTCCGCCAATGCCACCAAGGCGGTGTGGGACACGATGCGTGAGCAGAATTACGGCCGCATCCTCATGACGGCCTCGTCAACCGGCCTGTACGGCAATTTCGGTCAGACGAACTATGGCGCCGCGAAGCTGGGTCTCGCCGGCTTCACCAAGTCGCTGTATCTTGAGGGCGCGAAGAACAACATCAAGGTCAACACGCTGGCGCCAGTGGCGGGCACCCGCATGACCGAAGATCTCTTCCCGGAGCAGCTTTTCCAGGCCTTCTCGCCTGACAAGGTTGTGCCGGCGGCTCTGTATCTCGTCAGCGAGGATGCGCCCACCAACCAGATCGTCGGCGCTGGCGCAGGGGTTTTCCAGGCGGCCTATGTCACCTTGACGCCGGGCGTTGCGCTGAGCGGCGATGATCTGTCGCCCGAAGGCATTGCCAAGCATTGGGCGGAAATTACCGATCGCACTGGCGAGATCGTTCCGGATTCGGGTGCCGGCCAGTCGATGATGATCGGCAAGAAGCTTCAGGGCGCCTGAAGACGGTTCGGGGCTGGTCCGCCAGCCCCGACACTCCGCTTGCCTGATTGAAGCGGCGGCCTCTGTCCTGCGCCGGCCTAAAGCTCCCCTCGCCGACCACTCACTGATGCATCAGCCCTGTGGCGGCAGGCACGCGACAGACATCAATCCTCGACCAGTTTCATAAGACGCCGCTCCACTGGCGCCAGGACGGGGCCGAGCTCGTGACCACGTTTCACGACTTGCCCCGCTTCACCGACCAGGGCCCACATGCCCTGCCGGTTTCGCAGCGCCGGGCGCTTCTCGATGCGGAACTCGGGACGTTCGGCAGCCCGCCTGAAAGCAGCGAAGATCGCCGCCTCTCGGCCAAGCTCGATCGCGTAGTCGCGCCAATGTCCGGCCGCTACCATCCGGCCATATAGGTCCAGAATGCGGTTCAGTTCGATACGCTCGAAGCCAATTTGGCTGGGCCGCCCGGCCGAAGGAAAAGGTGTAACTACCCCCATCAGGCGCGGTCACGCGCCCGCTGTTCTCCGTCCTGCTCCGCCAACATTGCATCCAGGCGCTTCTTCATCGCCTCGAGTTCGCAACGAAGGATCTCCACCTTTTGCGTGGCCGGATCGAACATCTCGCTGCACGGCGTGCCATAGGCCATGAACGAGCGGTCCGGAGCGCGCCCACCCTCCACCATTGTGGGTCGTGCCGGGATACCCACCATGACCGCGCCTTCGGGCACATCACGCGTCACCACGGCGTTGGCGCCGACGCGCGCGCGTCGGCCAACGTTGATCGGCCCCAGCACCTGCGCCCCGGATCCGATGATCGCGCCGTCGCTGATGGTCGGGTGGCGCTTTCCGGCGACGCCATTGTCCGGGCTGGTCCCACCCAGCGTTACGCACTGGTAGATCGTCACGTCATCGCCAATCTCTGCCGTCTCGCCGATCACCACAAAACCATGATCGATGAAGAAGTTACGGCCGATCTTTGCGCCGGGATGAATATCGATGGCCGTCATGAACCGGGCAAAGTGGTTCACCATCCGCGCAAGCAGGAACAGCCGGGCACGGTACAGCCGATGGGCAATGCGATGGCACCCAAGCGCCCAAACGCCGGGATAGGTCAGGATTTCGAGCCGCGAATGCGGGGCCGGATCGCGGGCCCGAATCGAATCAAGGTAACTGGCCAATCGCGCCATCACGCGTCCCCTTCTCGTGAACGCGCGATCTAGGACCTCCGTTGGCGCTTTTCCAGCGCTGGCAAAGCCAAAGCTTCTTCGTGCAAAGCATAGCAAACTTGTAGGTTTTAGATTCCTGGGCCATGCATCGCCCCATCACCAGGGATCAGGGGCCCGTCCGTGAATTTTTCGCTGCTCTCCATTGAAACGTTGCTGCCGTTCATCCTCGTCGGATTTGGCGCCCAGATTGTCGACGGCGCGCTGGGCATGGCGTTCGGCGTCATCTGCAACACGCTATTGGTGGCGGTGATGGGTCTTGCGCCGGCACGTGCCTCGGCCAACGTCCATATTGTCGAAACCTTCACCACCGCCGTCTCGGGCATCAGCCATGTCCTGCACGGCAATGTCGATCGGCGGCTCTTCTTCCGCCTTCTGATCCCCGGCATGATCGGCGGGGTCAGTGGCGCCTATCTCCTCACCAATGTCGATGGCGAAACGGTGAAGCCGTTCGTGCTGGGATATCTGATCGCGGTAGGCATCTATCTGCTCGTTCGCGGGCTTCTCTTCCCGCCTACGTCGCAAAAACCGAAGGTTGTGGAGCCCCTTGGCCTCGTCGGCGGTTTTCTTGACGCCGCGGGTGGCGGTGGCTGGGGTCCGATCGTCACCTCCAACCTCCTTGTTCAGGGCGTGGAGCCACGCCGCGTCGTCGGCACGGTGAATTCCGTCGAGTTCTTCCTGACGCTCAGCGTATCCGCCACGTTCATCGCTCATCTGGGATTGAAGGATTTCGCCACCGCCACTGTCGGCCTCTTGATCGGCGGCGTGCTGGCCGCGCCCCTTGGCGCCGTGATGGCGAAGCGCATTCCGACGAAGACGATGCTGATCCTGGTCGGCATCGTGCTGATGATCACCAGCACTTACGGATTCATTCGCGCCGTTCTGTAGAACCGTCCACCGCAACTGCTCGCATCATCGAACGTTCACCGCTATGCGACGCCCGGTGATCGAACGGAACGATTAATGGCGAATACGTACCTGCCCACGCTCAAGCAGCTGCAATATCTGATTGCGCTCCGCGATCATGGGCATTTCGGGCGCGCGGCCGATAGCTGTTTCGTGACTCAGTCCACGCTGTCGGCCGGCATTCGCGAGCTGGAAACACTGATCGGCGTCACACTGGTGGAGCGCACCCGCCGTGTCGTTCGCTTCACCCCGCTGGGCGAGCAGATCGTCACCAAGGCACGCCGCGTTCTTCGCGAGGCGGAGGAGCTCGGCGATCTGGCGCGCGCGGCGGGACGGCCGCTGTCGGGCGAAATGCGCATGAGCGTCATCCCGACGATTGCGCCATTTCTTCTCCCACGTGCCCTTCCCCGGCTGCGCGCCGAATATCCCGATCTGAAGCTGTATCTGCGCGAGGAGCCGAGCGGTGCTGCGTGTGAATCGCTGCAGAACGGCCGTGCGGACTGTGTTCTCCTTGCCCTGCCTTATTCCTGCGGAGAGGTGACCACACAGGCGCTGTTCGACGATCGCCTGTTCCTCGCCTTTCCGACCGGGGAGCTGCCAGAAGAGGTGAAGCCGGTCTCCCCGAAAGACATTGACGAAACACGGTTGCTCCTGCTGGAGGACGGCCATTGCCTGAAGGATCATGCGCTGGCGGCCTGCAATCGGCCGGAGCTGCGGGCGGAGGCGACCATGATGGGCACCTCTCTCCACACCATCGTTCAGATGGTGGACAATGGCCTTGGCGTGACCATGCTTCCCGAGATTGCGCTGAACGCGGGCATCCTGGACCACACCGGCATTGCCGCAAGGCCGCTGGGCGGTGACAATCCCAGGCGCACGATTGCGCTCGCTTGGCGCCGCGCCAGCCCCCGCGAGCGGGATTTCCGATTGCTTGCCGAAATTTTCTCAACTGTTCGGTAATCGTGCCGAAGTCTCTTCCAATCCGCCCGCAATTCCGCAAGGTGAGCGGCAAGTGACGGCCAGTCACACGCAAGGGAGAGGACGATGGCGGACAGATCGTCGGCAGATATCATGGGTATGCGCGCATGAGCGGCGCACGGCTGACGGAAGTTGCATCGCGCCACCAGTTTGATGAAGCGCGCCTTGCGGCTTGGCTGAACCGCCATGTGGAAGGTTTCGGCGGAAATATGCAGGTTCGGCAGTTCGTCGGCGGCGCATCCAACCCGACGTTCATGCTTTCCACCGAGGCGGGCGATTACGTCCTACGCAAAAAACCGCCCGGTCAGCTCCTGGCCAGTGCGCATCAGGTCGATCGCGAATATCGCGTCATGGCCGCGCTCCGTGACACTGGCGTCCCGGTACCCGTCATGCGCGCCTTGTGCGACGATCCCGACGTGATCGGCACCGCCTTTTACGTCATGGATTATCTGGAAGGGCGCATCTTCCGCGACGCGACTTTGCCTGATCTGACCCCCGCCGAACGAAGCGCTGTGTACGATCAGTTGAACGCAACCTTGGCCGCGCTCCACTCGGTGGATCACCGCGCCGTCGGGCTGGAGGATTACGGCCGGCCCACTGGCTATTTCGAACGGCAGATCGCGCGCTGGACCAAGCAATATCGCGGTGCAGAGACCGAACCCGTTCCGGCGATGGAGGCATTGATCGCGGAACTGCCTGGGCGGATCCCGGCCGATGAAGCCGTGGCGATTGCTCATGGTGACTATCGGCTGGAGAACGTGATGTTCCACCCGACGGAGCCGCGCCTCATCGCCGTGCTTGACTGGGAGCTCTCCACGATCGGCCATCCGCTTGCCGATCTCGGCTACAACGGGTTCATGTGGCATTCGACTTCGCCATCCTGGGGCACACTGGCGGGCGTGGACTTTGCCACCAGCGGCATTCCTTCGGAAGAGGAATATGTCGCCGCTTATTGTCGGCGCACAGGGCGCAGCGGGATCGAGGACTGGAGCTTCTATCTCGGCTTCGCCGTCTTCCGCCTGGCCTCGATCAGCCAGGGTGTTTACGCTCGCGCGCTTGCCGGCACCACGCCCAATGCCGGTGAGGCGATCAACGGCTGCCCGGCGCTGGCCGAACAGGCGCTCGCGCTGCTGCGCCGCGACGGCTGAGGAGCGAATATGTCGAGCGATGCGGTCCTTCCGTTCCACCTGACAGTGCCGGAGGACGCACTGCAGGATCTGCGCGATCGCCTGTCCCGCACGCGCTGGCCGGAACGGGAGACCGTGCCGGGCTGGGAACAGGGCGTCCCGCTCGACCGCGCAAGGGCGCTCATCGATCATTGGCAGAACGACTATGATTGGCGCCGGTGCGAAGCGGCGCTGAACGCCATCGGCCAGTTCACGACAGAAATTGACGGACTGACCCTTCACTTCCTACACCGGCGCTCGCCGCACCCCGACGCCCTTCCCATCATCATCACGCATGGTTGGCCGGGGTCAGTCGTGGAGTTCATGAAAGTGATCGGCCCCCTGTCCGACCCGGTCGCGCATGGCGGGAAGCCGGAGGATGCGTTTCACGTCATCTGCCCGTCTCTCCCCGGCTACGGCTTCTCGGAACGTCCTGAGCAGGGCTGGCCAGTCCCGCGGATCGCCAAGGCATGGATCGCGCTGATGAAGCGCCTGGGCTATGACCGCTTCGTCGCGCAGGGTGGTGATTGGGGCTCGGCCGTGACGACGGCCATTGGTGCCAGCGGGGACCCCTCCGTCGCCGGCATCCATCTCAACATGCTGGTCGTGCGTCCATCGCCCGAAGACATGGCGAACGCGACTGATCAGGAGAAGGCCTCGCTTGAAAGCCTGCAGCGCTACATGCAGGACGGGAACGGCTATTCCCAGCAGCAGGCGACGCGCCCGCAGACCCTCGGCTACGGCCTGGTCGACTCGCCCGTTGGCCAGGCGATGTGGATCTACGAGAAGTTTCGCGAATGGTCCGATTGCGACGGCGAACCGGAAAATGCGCTTAGCCGCGACGAGATGCTCGACGACATCATGCTCTATTGGCTGACAGGTACCGGCGCCTCGTCCGCAAGGCTGTATTGGGAAAGCTTTCGATCGTTCGGCACGGACAAGGTAACCGTACCTACCGGTTACAGCATGTTCCCGAAGGAGATCTTCCGTGCCTCACGGCGCTGGGCGGAGCGGCAATATCCCAACATCATCCACTGGAATGAGCTGGACCGCGGCGGGCACTTCGCGGCCTTTGAGCAGCCCGAATTGTTCGTTCAGGAGGTCCGCACGGCCTTCAGGCCCTTGCGGACTGCCTGATCAATCCCGAACCAGCGCGTCGATCGCCGCTTGGAGGATATGCGCCGCCGCCAGGCTGTCGATCCGCTCGGCACGTTTGGCCCTGCTCATATCCTGTTCGATCATCACCCGTTCCACCGCGACCGTGGACCAGCGCTCATCCCACAGCAGGATGGGCGCGAGATCGGCAATGTTGCGTGCAAAGGCGCGGGTGGATTGGCTGCGCGGGCTTTCCGTTCCGTCCAGATTGAGCGGCAGGCCGAGCACGATGCCGGCCACCTGCTGCGCCGCCATCATCTCGCTAAGTGCCGCCTTGTCCTGCGTGAACTTGCGGCGGCGGATCAGCGCTGCGGGGCTGGCGAAGCTCCAGCCCGCGTCACACAGCGCCGTCCCGATCGTCTTCGTCCCGAGGTCCAACCCGATCAGCCGCCCGCCGTTGGGCAACGCGCCGCGGAAATCCTGTGCCGATGCCGTAATCATTGCGCCGCCAGCCTCCGCGCCACATCGGCGCGTACGTTCGCCCAGAACAGGCTGTAGTCGTACACATGATAGTTGTTGCCGGGGAGCACGTAGGGCCCGACATCCGGCCCCCCGCCGATCAGCAGCAAGCCGCGCTCGCCGCACCGTGCCGGCACCTTCCCGCCCTCGATCCTCGCGCTCCCAAGATCCGCCGCGGGGAAAAGCGTACCAAGGTTGCCGCTCGCCGGAGCCTGGGCGTCGGCTGTGCCGGTAAGCGGGTTCGTGCAGACCAGGCGGGATCCACCACGCGGCTTCCCATCGAAACCGATCGACTTGTCATAGGTATCAAGCACCAGGGATGGATCGGCCGGCTCCGCAAACGTTTCCCATGAAAGGAGGCATCCTTGCTGATCCGCACGGGTACATTCCGGCAAGCCCATCGCCCGCAGATCATGCTCGCGGCTGACAGGCCAGCCCACGACATAAGCGGCAACCACGCGCCGGGCGATCGGCGCGCCCGCCACTTTGTCCTTCAGCAGATGCGTCAGATGGAGCGCACCCTGGCTATGCCCGGCCAGAATGATCGGCCGGTCTGCGCCGATCTGGCGCAGAAAGGCAGCGAAGGCGGACTGGATATCGCCATAAGCCAGATCAAGCGCACGTTCGGCGTCGCCCGCATCGGTCAGGAATGATCCGAATGTCGCCTGCCGATATCGCGGTGCCCAGATTTCGCCGGCCTCGTTGAAGACGCTGGCCTGCCCACGCAGGAACAGGGCGGCACGATCATTGGCCTCCTTATTCTCCAGCGGCGCATTCCAGTGGTCGTCGCTCAGATATGACGTCGGATGGATGAAGAAGACCGCCGCGCCGCCCGCCGTCTTGCGCGGCTGGTAACCCGCGGGGGTCCACAGCGCTGGATTGCCCGCAAGGTCAGGGCGCGCCAACCACATGTCGGCACGGTCGTACACGTCTTCGCGCACCTTGGCCTTTGCCTCGAACGGCCGGCCAGGCACGAAGGTCCAGCGGATCAGGTCATTGCCCCAGATCCGGTAAACGACCGCTCCGGCGATCACGAGCGCGATCAGGACGGCAATGACGTAAAGGAACTTGCGTGCCATGCCCGCCCGCCTGCCCCAGCGGCCGGCCCCGCGCAACCATGCTGCGTGTAGCGACCGGCGCTGCCTGGCTCGCCGAACACGCGTTTGCCACGCCAGGCGCGCCGCCCTGTCGCCAGCGCTGTTGCCTTCGCACCGGCCACAGTGATAGCGCGCGCGCCATGTCCGTAGATATTGCCACCGTGAAGAAGGTCGCGAGCCTCGCCCGCATCGCGATCGACGATGCCCATGCCGAGCGGCTCGTGCCTGAGCTCAACAACATCCTTGGCTGGGTCGAACAATTGGGAGAGGTGGACACCAGCGGCGTAGCCCCGATGACGGCCGTAATCCCCAACAAGCTGCGCCTGCGCGATGACGTGGTGAACGCTGATCCGCTCACCGGAGGCGGTCTGCGCGATGCGGTGCTGGCCAACGCGCCCCAGGCCGAACACGGCTTTTTCACCGTTCCCAAGGTGATCGAGTGATCATGCTGGCCGCGACTCGCTGCCCCTTCCTTTCTCTTGAAGCGCCGGCGCAGGCCGGTGTGACGGTGTTCTGATGACTGATCTGACCAGCCTTGGCATTCGCGAGATCCGCGACGGTGTCCGCGAAGGCACATTCACTGCGCGCGAGGTGGCCGAAGCGTTCAATGCCGCTGTCAGCAACGCGCGGCAACTCAATGCATTTCTGGTGGAAACGCCCGATCACGCGCTCGCCGCCGCCGATGCCGCCGATGCCGCACGTGCTGCCGGAGAGGCGCTGAAGCCGCTCGCGGGTGTGCCGATCGGCATGAAGGACCTGTTCTGCACCAGGGGCGTGGCCTCCACGGCGGCGAGCCACATTCTGGAAGGCTTCATGCCGCAGTATGAATCCACCGTGTCGCAGCGCCTGTGGGATGCGGGCGCGGGCATGCTGGGCAAGCTCAATATGGATCAGTTCGCCATGGGCTCGTCCAACGAGACCAGCGCGTTCGGCAACGTGATCTCGCCATGGCGCCGCAAGGACGGTGGCAATGCGGCGCTCGCACCTGGCGGATCTTCGGGCGGCTCGTCGGCGGCGGTCTCGGCCCGCCTCTGCCCGGCGGCGACCGGCACCGACACTGGCGGCTCGATCCGCCAGCCCGCCGCCTTCACCGGCATCTCGGGCATCAAGCCCACCTATGGCCGCTGCTCGCGATGGGGCGTCATCGCCTTCGCCTCGTCGCTCGATCAGGCCGGTCCGATGGCCCGTGACGTGCGCGATTGCGCGATCATGCTGGAGACGATGAGCGGCTTCGATCCGAAGGACGCGACCTCGCTGGACATCCCGGTGCCGAAGTGGGAGCAGGGCCTGAATGCCAGCCTGGCCGGCAAGCGCGTCGGCATCCCGCGCGAATATCGCGTGGACAACATGCCCGAAGAGATTGAGGCGCTGTGGCAGCGTGGCATCGAATGGGTGAGGGACGCCGGGGCCGAGGTGGTCGAGGTATCGCTCCCGCACACCAAATATGCACTGCCGGCCTATTACATCATCGCCCCGGCCGAGGCCTCTTCCAACCTCGCCCGCTATGACGGCGTTCGCTACGGCCAGCGCGATCTGCCGGAGGGTGCAAACCTTCAGGCGATGTACGCCGCCACCCGGGCGGCCGGCTTCGGCGAGGAAGTGAAGCGGCGCATTCTGATCGGCACCTATGTGCTGTCGGCCGGCTTCTACGACGCTTATTTCACCCAGGCGTCGAAGGTCCGCACCCTGATCGCGCAAGACTTCGACAAGGCTTGGGAAAGCTGCGACGTGCTGCTGACGCCGACCGCTCCTTCGGCGGCGTTCGGCCTTGGCGAAAAAAGCGACGATCCGCTCGCCATGTACCTGAACGACGTATTCACGGTGCCATCGTCGCTCGCCGGCCTACCCGCGATGAGCGTACCTGGCGGCCTCGACAAGCATGGCCTGCCGCTCGGATTGCAGGTCATCGGCAAGGCGCTGGACGAGCAAGGCGTGCTCAACGCCGCGCTTGCGATTGAAGAGCGCGCCGGCTTCGTCGCGCGGCCACAGGCTTGGTGGTGAAAGACTCGTCACCGGGTTCGGAGGAGAGTAGCGACCCCACTATTCGCCTGATGGCCTACACCAATCTGGTCCGTCGTTTGTGGGACGAAATCAACTGCGAGATCAATCTCGCTCCCGTGATTATCGCCTACATACGAGGATTGAGGGCGTTTCCGGAATATCGGGATACGACAGTCATGTTTCTCGACACGATTGAAGTGCATGGGCACACGCACTTTGACCAGCTGATGAAGCGGGAGATGACTGCGGTGCTCGACGACTTGCTTGGATCCAACAATGACTGATTATCGCATCAAGGGTGCCACCGGCGATTGGGAGGTCGTGATCGGCCTCGAAGTGCACGCGCAGGTAACGTCCAACGCAAAGCTCTTCTCGGGCGCGGCGACTGCGTTCGGCGCAGAGCCGAACTCGCAGGTCAGCCTGATCGACGCGGCGATGCCCGGCATGCTTCCGGTTCCCAACCGCGAATGCATCCGTCAGGCGGTCCGCACCGGCATGGCGATCGACGCGCAGATCAACAAATGGTCGCGCTTCGATCGCAAGAATTATTTCTACGCCGATCTCCCGCAGGGCTATCAGATTTCGCAGCTTTATCATCCGCTTGTCGGCGAAGGCTCAGTCGAGATCGAAGATGGCGAGGCGGTCAAGACGATCGGTGTGGAGCGCATCCATGTCGAGCAGGACGCCGGCAAGCTGATGCATGATCAGCACCCCACCCGCTCCTATGTCGATCTCAACCGCTCCGGCGTCGCGCTGATGGAGATCGTCAGCCGGCCCGACATGCGTTCTCCGTCTGAGGCGGGCGCCTATCTGCGCAAGCTGCGCGCGATCCTGCGCTATGTTGGCTCGTGCGACGGCAACATGGAGGAAGGCTCCATGCGCGCCGACGTGAACGTAAGCGTGCGCAAGCCCGGCGAGGAGTTCGGCACGCGAACCGAGACGAAGAACGTCAACTCGGTCCGCTTCGTCATGGCCGCGATCGAGCATGAGGCGAACCGCCAGGTCGACGTGCTCGAATCCGGTGGCAAGATCGTTCAGGAAACCCGCCTGTTCAATCCCGACACCGGGACCACGCGCTCCATGCGGTCGAAGGAAGATGCGCATGATTACCGCTACTTTCCGGATCCTGATCTGCTGCCGCTCGAGCTCGATGACGCATTCCTGGATGAATGCCGCGCGTCTCTGCCGGAACTGCCGGATACCAAGCGCAAGCGGTACGAGGCACTCGGCATCACGGCTTACAATGCGGACGTGCTGACTGCGGAGGTCGAGACCGCCCGCTGGTTCGACACTCTGCTTGACGCGGGCGCCGCGCCGGTGGCCGCTTCCAACTGGGTGACTGGCGAGCTGTTCGGCGCGCTCAACCGCATCGGCAAGGACATCACCGAATCGCCCGTCACTCCGGGGCAGGCGGCCGAACTGCTCGCGCTGGTTGCAGATGGCACGCTGTCCGGCAGCCTCGCCAAGCAGGTGTTCGAAGTGATGCTCGAAACCGGCGATGCGCCCGGCAAGATCGTGGAAGAGCGCGGTCTGAAGCAGACCAGCGACACCGGAGCGATCGAGGCGGTGATCGCAGACGTTCTCGCGAAAAATCCGGGTCAGCTTGAGCAGTATCGCGGCGGCAAGCAGGCGCTGTTCGGCTTCTTCGTTGGTCAGACGATGAAGGCAATGGGCGGCAAGGCGAATCCGCAGGTGGTGAACGAACTGCTGAAGAAGGCGCTCGGCTGATCTGTCATCCGCACGGCGTTCCCAATCGTCATCCACCGCACAGAGGGTGATGGCGGGTATGCCGTGCGGCTTGCCACCCTCGCCTGCGCCGATTAACTGCCCATTCCGATGCCTGCCTCGGACCACCGCCCCGCCTCCCTCATTCCCGGCGGCGCCGTCTTTCCGCACCGCCATCTCACCGGGATCGAAGGGCTTCAGCCGCACGAGATCTCTTTCCTGCTCGATGAGGCGGAAGGCTGGATCACTGCCAACCGGCAGCGCGGCGTGCCCGACAAGCGGCTGGCGGGACTCACGCAAATCAATGCGTTTTTCGAGAATTCGACCCGAACGCTGCTGAGCTTTGAAATTGCCGGCAAGCGGCTCGGCGCAGACGTCGTGAACATGCACGCCGCGCAATCGAGCGTGAAGAAGGGCGAAACGCTGATCGACACGGCGATGACGCTGAATGCCATGCGCGCCGACGTGATCGTCATCCGCCACATGTCCTCCGGCGCAGTCCGCCTGATCGCGGACAAGGTGGATTGCCCCGTGCTCAACGCGGGTGACGGCCGCCACGAACATCCGACCCAGGCCCTGCTCGACGCCCTGACCATTCGCCGCCGCCGCGGCACGATCCATAATCAGCGCGTGGTTATCTGCGGCGATCTCCTGCACAGCCGAGTCGCGCGGTCGAACATCCTCGCCCTGACGGCTTTGGCGGCAGAAGTGCGTGTCTGCGCACCGTCCACCCTCATGCCGCCCGCGATCGAGCGCATGGGAGTCACGCCCTTCACTGACTTTGACGCAGCGTTGGAGGGGGCGGATGTGGTCATGATGCTGCGCCTTCAGACCGAGCGCATGTCCGGCGGCTATGTGCCGTCGAGCCGCGAATACCACCTCCGCTACGGATTGACGCTGGAGCGGCTCGCCCGCGCGAAGCCGGACGCGCTGGTTATGCATCCCGGGCCGATGAACCGGGGGGTCGAGATCGACTCGAACGTCGCCGATCATGCGGAGC
>NZ_LSKH01000190.1:0-6068 GCF_001557395.1 Sphingomonas sp. CCH5-D11
ATCGACCATGGTGTGAAGATGACCGGCATGCCCGCCTGGCCGGCGCGCGCGCGCCAGGATGAGATCCGCCGCATGGTCGCGCTGGTCCGCCGCCTGCCGGGGATGACGCCGGCGCAGTTCGACGCGCTCACCGGCGGCACCGCGCGCATCGCCTCGGCTCCCGGCCTTGCCGCTTGTGCCGGCTGCCACGGCGCGGACGGGCGCGGGCGCGGCGCGCCGGACATTCCGGTCCTCGGCGGGCAGAAGCCGGCCTATCTGCTCGCCGCGCTGCGCGCCTTTCAGGACGGCACACGGCAAAGCGCGGTTATGGGCCATGCCGCCTCGCGCCTGTCGGGGGCGGAGATGCGGCAATTGTCGCGGCATTTCGCCGCGCTGCCGGGCCTGGGTGCCGGAACGGGCAGGGGACCGGCAACGAATGCGCCGCAGGACGCCGCGGCCGAGCAGATCGCGCGCATCGGCCTTCCGGACAAGGAACTGCCCGCCTGCGCCAGCTGCCACACGCCGGCCAAGCCCTATCCGGTGCTCGCCGGGCAGAAGCCGGAATATCTCGCCGCCCGCCTGCGCCAGATGCGCGGTGACGAAAAGGAAGTGGACGCCCGCCAAAGCCAGGCGACCATGCCGGTCATCGCCCGCCGCATTCCGGAGGAGATGATCGATCGCCTCGCCGCCCACCTCGCCGCAGCCCCGCCGCGCTAGAAAGCGGACCTTCTCCCGCTCGCCACTTCCCGCAGGAACGCGCCATCTTGGCAGGATCGGTCACTGCCTCGCCGCGCCGCGGCCGCCGATCGAAATACGTAATTCAGTCCGGACTTCGTATCACGGGATCTTAACAAGGCTCCCGATAAACAAGGAGTTGGAGCGCGCGAGTCTGATTCATTGATGTTTCTCAGTCCCTTTCTGCAGGTAGCGCAGAGCTCGGATGCGCTCCTGCGGGATCAGTTCACGCGGCTGCGCACGCAGATCCCGCTGATGTATGCCGTGCTCGCGATCGACGCCGCCTTTCTCGGCCTCGCCACCCACGGCAGCGTGCCCGCCGCGCACAGCCTTGGCATGCCGGCGCTGTTGCTGCTCGCGGTGCTGGGGCGCGCGTGCCTGTGGCTGTTCCGCAAGTCGGCGGCGCCCACGCCCAACCAGATCCGCCGCTATCTGTATGGCACCATCCTCGCTTCCGTGATCCTCAGCGCGGCATTCGGCCTGTGGGGATCGGTGCTGCTGGGCGAAACGGATGCGACACGCGGCACGGCCGTTGCCCTGTTCGTGTTCGTGGGGTCGATCAGCTGCTGCTATTGCCTTCAGGCGCTTCCCGTCGCTGGCTTTTCGGTGCTGCTGTTCGGCGCCATGCCGATCACCTTGCGCATGGTCGCATCGGGCGACAGCTATCTGGTGGGCGTGGCGCTCACCTTTGTGATGGTCTCGATCGTCGTGGTCCGCGCCATGGTCTCCAGCCACCAGGCGTTCACTGCCGCGCTGAACGCGCGCGGGGACATGGCGGAGCTGATTGCTGCCCTGCGCGACAGCGAGGAACGCTACCGCCTCGCCTCGCAGGCGGCGAACGACGTCATCTGGGATATTCCGCTGGACGGCGACCGGATCGACTGGAGCAGCGCGGTCGGCACCTGGCTCGGCTATCCCGAGGCGCAGGCCGGCACTTCGCGGCACTGGTGGCAGGATCGCATCCACCCGGACGATCGCGCGCGCACCGGCGTCCGCCCCGCCGCGCTCGCCGATCCCGAGTTTACCCACTGGACGCATGAGTTTCGCGTGCTGGCGGGATCGGGCGAGTATCTCACCGTGCGCAGCCGCGGCTTCGTCGTGCGCGATCCGCAGGGTCGCGCCACGCGGCTGGTCGGCTCGCTTCAGGATGTGACGGCGCAGAAACGCTATGAAAGCGAGCTGCGCCTCGCCGCCCATTACGATTCGCTCACCGGCCTCCCGAACCGGCTGCTCTTCGCCGAGCGGCTCGATCTCGCGCTCGCCGAGGCGGGGGAACAGCGCGCCAGCGTCGGCCTGATCGTGTTCGATGTGGACCGGTTCAAGATGATCAACGACAGCCTCGGCCATGACGCGGGCGATGCGCTGCTGCGCGAGGTCGCCTGCCGGCTCCAGCGGGTCGCCCCGCCCGGCGCCACCGCCGCGCGGCTCGCCGGGGACGAATTCGCCATCATCATCCCCAGCCTGGACGACAGCGGCATGGGCACGGCGCAGATCGCCGGGCTGCTTGCCGAGATCTCCAGCCCCATGGTCCATGCCGGCCGCCATATCGACGTCAGCCTCAGCGCCGGCTTCGCCCAGGCGTTCCGCGACGGCGGTACGGCCAAGGAAATCCACAAGAGCGCCGATCTCGCGCTTTATGCCGCAAAGCGCGACAATCGCGGCGGCCTGCGCGAATTCCAGCGCGATCTGCGCGACGCGGCCGAGCGTGAAAAGCACATGCTGGCCGATGCGCGCGCCGGCTTGCAGGCCGATTGGATCGTGCCTTTCTACCAGCCCAAGATCTGCCTCAGGACCGGCGCGGTGCTTGGCTTTGAATCGCTGCTGCGCTGGCATCATCCGCAGCAGGGCTTGCGCTCCCCCGCCTCGATCAGCGCGGCGTTCGAGGACCCGGGCACCGCCGTGCAGATCACCGACCGGATGCTGGAGCGCACCATCCGCGACATGGTGCGCTGGGCGGACAAGGGCGTGCCGTTCGGCCGCATCGCCATCAACGGCTCGCCCGAGGATTTCCGCCGCGGCGGCTTTGCCGAGCGCATTCTGGAGCGGCTGGAACAGGCGAAGCTGCCGCCATCCATGCTGGAGCTGGAGGTGACGGAAACCGTCTTCCTCGGGCAGCTCGCCGAAAATGTCAGCGTGGCGCTGAAGACGCTGTCGGATGCGGGCATCACCATCGCGCTCGACGATTTCGGCACCGGCTACGCCTCGCTCACGCATCTGAAGCAATTCCCGGTCGATGCGCTGAAGATCGACCAGTCCTTCGTCTCCCGCCTGACCATGGTGGATTGCGAGGATTCGGCGATCATCGGCGCGGTGATCCAATTGGCCCGCAGCCTCGGCATCACCACCGTCGCGGAAGGGGTGGAAACGGAAACCCAGGCCGCGCACCTCATCGCCAAGGGGTGCGACATGGGGCAGGGCTATCTGTTCAGCCGCCCGATGGCAGCGGAGCAGGTCGCGCCCTTCTTCGGCAAATGGGACTGCCGCTTCGTCGCGCAGCTCTGCGAGCAGGCCGATTGGGGCACCGCCGCCCGCCAGACCTACCGCGAACGCTTCCGCTAAGGGCGCACGGCCCCCATCCCGCGGAATTGCGATCGGGAAGCGAGCGGGCGAAATTGGGCCCGAACCGGCACCTTGTGCGTTCCTCCCCCATGCTCCGCCCCTCCAACACCCGCCTCGCCCGCGCCGCCATCATCGTCGTCGCGCTGGGCGCCCTGATGTGGATCGTCGCGCTCCTCGGCATCAGCCTCAGCAACAAGGAAACCAAGGAACGAACCCCCGACATGCAGGCCGCACCGGCCGGGCAGGGGTGATCGGGGGCCCAGTAAGCGCCTTTATCGGCCTCCCTGCGCGAGACGAACACGCGATGCCGGTACATCGTGATCCAGACCGTAGACGCTGACGGTACGATCCTCGGCGAGCGATGCCGGTGATCGGTTGTCACGACCAATATGCGAAGGGCCCGCCACCAGCGGGATGACAGGCGACAGCGCCGGGCCGCAGAACCTTGGTTCGCGCAGATATGCGGCAACGGCGTTCGCCCGTGCCTGCGCCAGACCGATGTTGGAGGAGAAACGCTGTGCCAACTTCGCGCTCAGGTCCCGCTGGTCGGCCCTTCCGATCACCACTGCGCTTCGCAGGTGGCGCGACTGCAGCTCCCTCTTGATCGCGCAAACGGATCGGACCCCATCCGCAGTCGAGCCGTCGCCTGCAATCGGGATCGACGCTTCGCCATCGCCAAACCGGATGGCGGCACTCGCGGCGAACAGGGCGGGCGCCTTCGTGCCGGAGCCCGAAACGACGGGAGGGGCACGCTCCTCGGGCTCGAACAGGTCCAGCGCGCCCCCGGCGACCAGAGCGAGAAAGGCGCAGAACACACCGATGACCAATAGTTTGGCGCGCCACTGGTAGACTGCCTGCTCGGTCAGGTGATGCCATCTCGCACTCACTTCGGTGGCGTCAGGCGTGGTACTGTCCCATCGCAGCGCGATATTCTTGCACTCCTGAAGCGAATAGGTCTTGTACGTGGATAGTGCAAAGCGCGCAGTGGCCGGACTATCGAGCAATATCTCCAGTACGGATGCGCGCCAATCCCCTTGCTGGATCGCGTCTCGGATCCGTTTGATGCTTTCCAGACCTGCCCCGATCCGTTCGGTCTTTTGCGCCACCAAAATCTCGCGCGTGAGAAAATAAAGACCGGCCGCCTCGATCAAGAGGGTGAGCACGCGGGCGCTGATCAACCAGTCCGGCATCGATATGTCCCGCCTATGAAGCGTCGCCAGATGGCGAGACTATATCAATCGAAGCGGTTTTCGATCAGGATGAACCACCATTACCGTTCGTGCTGATCTCGACGAAACTCTTTGGCTGCTTCACAAGCGGCGCGATCCCGGTCCGTCGACGCCGCCTGCAGCGTCGCTCAGGACAGGCTTGTGATAGGTGAATGCCGGGACATGCCCGGAGTGACGACAGGAGTTACGCGACGCTCGCGTCGGTATTCACGATCAGAGCGTCTTGGCCAGCGGCCCGATCGCTTGTCCAATCACCTGAACAACCCGGTCCGCAACGGCGCTAGATAGGCCGCCACCGCTTCCCCCCGGTCACGCGGGGCGGCCCAGCGGCGCAGGTCGGAGGCGGCGCTGATCGCGGCCATCACCGTCTGTCCGGCGACCAGCGGATCCACCGCGCGCAGCGATCCGTCGGCGATGCCGTCCGCGATCGTGCCCGCCACATGCCGCGTCAGTTGCGCCGCCAGTTGCAGCATGTCCGCGCGAAGCTCCAGCGGCAGCGCCTGATAGGCGCTCATCCGCAGCAGCGGGCTGTTCTCGTCGAACTGCATTGCCACCAGCATGGCGGCGGCGATCGCCAGCCGCTCGCCCTGGTCGCGCCCCGCCGCATCGCCATGCGCCTGCGCCCGCTCGATCGTCGCGAAGGAGCGGCGGAAGCAGGCGAGCACCAGATCGTCCTTGTTGTCGAGGTGGTGATAGAAGCTGCCGGTGCTCACCCCCAGCTCCGCCGCGATCCGCTCCACGCTGGCGCCGGCATAACCGTAGCGGTTGATCAGCCGGGTGGCCGCCGCCAGGAAGCGCGCCTGCGCCGTCTCGGCCTCGCCAGACGCGGCGGTCGGGCAGGCGCCGGGCTCGCGTGCCGGCAGGGGCGCCAGAGGGGGCAGGGGCCACGCCCGCCCGTCGCTCGCCAGCCCATGGGCCAGCACGTCGAACAGCCGCGCCTCCACCCGGGCGAAATCGCGCGGCTGGTAACGATCGATCCAGGCGGGCAGCCATTGCAGGCTGGCGGTGAGGTGAGTCGCGGCAATGGCGGAGCGCGATCCGCCACTCTGCCCCTCGCCCGGCGCGAACATGCCGCGCACGGCCGCGAACCCCTGCGCATAGATCGCCTCCAGCGGCGCGCGCGCGGCCTCGTCCAGCGCGCGAATGTCGGACAGCACGGCCAGCTCCCCGGCGCCGGGCGCCTCACGCGCGCGATACAGGTCGAAATAGGTTGCGATCAGGTGCCGCACCCGCGCCGGCGGATCGGGCGCGCAGGCCGCCGCCTCTGCCGCCTCCAGCGCGAAGCGCAGCGTTCGCTCGAAGCAAGCGGCCGCGAGCTGCTCCTTGCGGCGGAAGTAATAGGTCACGCTGCTGGTATCGAGCGCCAGCGCCCGCGCCACGGCGGTCAGCGTCATGCCGCGCAATCCATGCCGGTTGATGAGCGCGGAGGCGGTGTCCAGGATCTGCGCCCGCCGCCGGTTGAACCGCGGCGTCCGCGCGGCCCGCGCCGGCCGAACGTCCGCGATCGGCTGCGCCGGTAGATCGGGGGCAGGGGCAGGCCGGGCACTCACCCCATCGGTATAGGCC
>NZ_LSKH01000191.1:0-6506 GCF_001557395.1 Sphingomonas sp. CCH5-D11
CACTGTGTGCCTTTTCTATCTAGCGGAGCAGTGTCATTTCTACTTAGCGCCTACAGTCAACTAAGACGATAAGAACCGTTATGTTAAGCGCTCTGCTGCCCACCGTTGTGAAACAGTGACTAGCCTCGATGACGCAGCGCTTCGACCAGTAACGCGAAGGCGGCCGATGGCTGGCGGCGGCTGGTGTAATACAGATGGTAGCCGGCAAATGGCGGGCACCAATCGTCCAGCACGGTGACAAGGCTGCCGTCAGCGATCGCGGGCGCGGCCTGATCCTCCATGATGAAGCCGAGCCCGAAGCCGGCAATCGCTGCACGCATGATCATGTCGGTGTTGTTGAACGCGAGCTGGCCTTCCACACGCACGCGAAGCTCGCGCCCGTCCTTTTCCAGTTCCCAGGCGTAGATGCCGCCCGAGCTCAGCATACGCAGGTTGATGCACTGGTGCCCGGACAGGTCCTGCGGCGTCCGCGGCACGCCCGCCTTTGCCAGATAGGCCGGCGAGCCGATCACGACCATGCGCTGTTCCGGGCCGATCCGGACCGCGATCATGTCCTTGGCCAGCGCCTCGCCGAGCCGAACGCCCGCGTCGAACCGGTCGGCGACGATGTCGGACAGGCTGGAATCGATGCTCAATTCGACATGCACGTCGGGATAGTTCGGCAGGAAGCGCTCAAGCGCCGGCCACAGGATCGTTCGTGCCGCATGGTCCGACGTTGTGATGCGCACGGTGCCCGACGGCTTGTCACTCAATTCGCTGATCATCGACAATTCGGTGCCGATCATGTCGAGCGCGGGGCGCAGCGTCGCGATCAGCCGTTCGCCAGCTTCCGTCGGCGCGACGCTCCGCGTCGTACGCGTCAGGAGGCGAACACCCAGCCGGGTCTCCAGCCGGCGCACGGTGTGGCTCAAGGCGGATTGCGAGGTGCCAAGCCTCGCCGCGGCGCGTGTGAAGCTCTGCTCCTCCGCCACGGCGAGAAAGGCGTTCAGATCGACAAGCTCTTCGCGGCGCATAGCGCGATCTATCACTCAGCCCGGGCTTGGTCGATGTGGTTCCATGAATACCAGGCATAGCCGCTTGCGACGAACGCCGCCTAATCGGACGGGGCATGAGCTGCTACATGGAGCCTGGCGACCGACATGCGGTGCCCTCAGGAAAGGAACCTCCGAGATGCAGATCGTCCGCAGCGGAGCCCAGGATTCGAACAAGGGGCCGGCCGATTACTTCACCGGCAACGTTCGCGTGGACGCGCCCTTCAAGGGTAGCGGGGCGCTGTCCGGGGCGACCGTCACCTTCGAGCCGGGCGCTCGGACAGCATGGCACACACACCCGCTCGGCCAGACGCTCCTGATCCTTTCGGGCCTCGGGCGCGTGCAGCGCGAAGGCGGACCAGTCGAGGAGGTCAGGCCCGGCGACATCGTCTGGTTCGAGCCCGACGAAAAGCACTGGCATGGCGCGGCGCCCGGTTGCGCGATGAGCCACCTTGCCATCGCCGAAATGAAGAATGGCTCGGCCGTCACCTGGATGGAGCAGGTCAGCGACGCCCAATACGCCGGCTGACGTTCGGTGCCGCAAGGGGATGGCGCCCGTTTCCAGCCCTTCCCGGTGGCCCCTTCTCCCTCACCTGCCGCGACCGGCGCCGCCGGCCCCCGGTTGCGCGAAATTTTCTTTGCGAGGAACCCGCCCGATGAAGCCGCTCGTCATCTGCCACATGATGTCCTCCCTCGATGGTCGCCAGCATCCCAGCCGCTTCACGATGAGCCCGGACGGGGAGCGCCGCGATTGGTCCGCATTGTACGAACGCGTTCACGAGGATCTTGCCGGCGACGCCTGGATGGTCGGGCGCGTAACCATGGCGGAGATGAGCAAGGCCGGCCCCCACGCACCCGTCGCCCCTGGACGAGTCGAGCGCCCGGTGCATGTCGCGCGCGCCGCGCAAAGCTACGCCGTCGCCATTGACCGTTCCGGCAAACTCCACTTCGATGGCGATGCGATCGGCGGCGATCACGTGATCGTGCTGCTCGGCCACGACGTGCCGGACAGCCACCTCGCGGAGCTGAGCGCGGACGGCGTGTCCTACATCGTCGCGCCGGACGACGACATGGATCTTGCCGCGATGCTGGAAACACTCGCCGAGCGCTTCGGCATCCGGCGCCTGCTGCTGGAAGGCGGCGGGACCATCAACGGCAGCCTTCTGGCGGCCGGGCTGGTGGACGAGCTAAGCGTCCTGATCGCGCCCGCGCTCGACGGCGGAACGCAAACTCAGGGCTTCGTCGCGCACGGAACCGGCGGTCTTGCGGGAATGGTGCAGCTGAGCCTGATCGAGGCGCGGACGCTGGAACACGGCACGGTCCACCTGCGATACCGGGTGCGACGGCCCGATTGAGCCGCCACCGCGCCCAAAATCTCGGCGATCCCTCTCCCCCGCTGGAACGGGAAACGGCCGAGGCCTGATCCATCATTTCTGTTCCCGCAAACAGCCAGGCCGCCTCTCAAGGAGACGAACCATGCGATCTTTCTTGCCGCTCCTTCTGGCCGCTGCCCTGCCCACATCCGTGCTCGCCCAATCCGCACCGCCGCCACGCTCCGTCGCGCCGGCCACCATGAAGCGCTGGGCGCCAGCGCTTGCCGGTGACACGGACCGGGTGCTCTTCGGCGACGTCTGGCGGCGCGCCGAGCTTTCGCCGCGCGACCGCAGCATGGTGACCGTCTCGGTCCTGATTGCGACGGGCAGGACGGCGCAGCTCGAGGGCCATCTCGGCCGCGCGCTCGACAACGGTGTTCGACCCTCCGAAGTCGCGGGTCTGGTGACGCACCTTGCCTGGTACACCGGCTGGCCCAATGCCGTCTCCAGCCTCCAGGTCGTCGATCGTGTCATGGGCGGTCGCGGCGTTGACCCATCGGCGGTGCAATCCGACGGAACCCCAGTGGGCCTGCCGTCGACCGACCCGGCGCGCGCCCGGGGGGTGAGCGACACCATCGCCCCGACCGCGCCCAAGCTCGCCCAACTGACCAACGACGTTTTGTTCGCCGATGTGTGGCGACGTTCCGATCTGGCCCCTCGCGACCGCAGCCTCGCCACCATCGCGGCGCTCGCCGCGAACGGGGACGCGGACCAGCTCGCCTTTCACGTCACACGAGGGCTCGAGAACGGCCTCACCCGCGCCGAGATCGCCGAGGCCATGACGCACCTCGCCTTCTACGCGGGCTGGCCCAAGGCGATGGCGGCCATTGCCGTGCTCGCGAAGACGAACGGCGCGCGGGAGGCTGTTGCCGAACCGCTGGTGATCGTTCCACCCGGCGGATCGCCGCAGAAGGGGCCGGCCGAGCGCTTTACCGGGACTGTCACGGTCACATCCCCCTTCCGCAGCAGCGGAGACGCGCGGCTCGGCGGTGCCACGGTGACGTTCCGTCCGGGCGCACGATCGAACTGGCACAGCCACCCGCTCGGCCAGCTCCTCGTCGTTACCGATGGCGAGGGCCGCATCCAGGTCGAAGGCGGAGACATGCGCGCCATCCGCGCCGGCGATACGGTCTGGACCGCACCCAACGTGCGGCACTGGCACGGGGCCTCGCCGGATCGGGCGATGACCCATGTGGCGATCAGCGAGAATATGGCCGGTCAGGACGTGTCCTGGGGCGAGCCGGTCACCGAGGCGCAATATCGCGGCCTTCCCGCCAGCCCGAGTGAGCGATAGACCGAGTGCAACGTCGCTGCAGGATTGAGCGGCTAACCCGCGCCCTCGACAACCAATTCCCTACGATGACGGGATCACTCCTTTGTTCACCTCCATCGACATGACCCGCGGCGAAGCGCCCGGAGCCGGCGCTGCCCCGGCCGGGCGGAACGTGCGCGCGGCATGACGCTGCGCTTCGGGTGCACGGCATGCGGCCGGTGCTGCCACGATCTTCGGCTGCCGCTGTCGCTGCGTGAGGCGCAGAGCTGGCTGCAACGCGGCGGCGAGGTCGAGCTTCTGACCGATGCGGCGCCCGCCCTGCCCGCTCAGCCGGACGACCCCCGCTCCCGTTACCGTCGCGAGCGCGCGCTTGCCGGCGTCAGTGGCGGGCTGGCCGTTACCGTCAATCTCACGCTGGCGGCGACCTTTTCCGGCCCCTGCCCGCATCTGCTGCCGACCATGCGGTGCGGCGCCTATGCGGATCGGCCCAGCACATGCCGGATCTATCCGGCCGAGCTCCTGCCGGGGCGCCTGGTGGATCCGGACACCAAGGCCTGTCCGCCAGAGGCCTGGGATCCCTCCGGCCCACCCTTGCTGAGCCCGGACGGCCGGCCCGCCGATCCGGATGTCGCGCGCGCCGCCCGGCAAGCACGCGCCGACGGCCTTGCGGATGTCGCCGGCAAGGCGCGGCTCGCGCAGTTGCTTGGCATCGACACGGCGGCGCTGGAGAATGAAGGTCTGGCGGTGCACCGGCGACCGGCTTCCGCCCTCCTGGCCGCGCTCGGCACGGCCTGCTCGATGCCGGCCGGGCCGCCGGAGCATATCGAGTGGCGGTTCATCAGCCCGTCCGCCATCACGCGCAGCATGATCGAGGATGCCGGCGCGATCGCGACCGCTGCCGCTCAGTCGACAGACACGTCGTTCCTGTCGTTCGGCCCGGTCGCTCAGCAACACTTTGAAACTCATGAACAGCCGACATAAGAGCATGCCATGGATTTCAGGTAACCAGTTGATCGCAAGTGAGTTATCTTTGATCAGAAGACTTGCCGCCCGGCCGAAGTCGCGCGGCCCGAACGGGGAACAACCATGCCGGAATCAGGCGATCTTGAGTTTTCACGGCGCGGCGTGCTCGCCGGCAGTACGGCGGCGGTCGCGCTGACGGCGGTACCGGCTGACGCGCAGACCCCGCGTGCGGAGCGCGCGCCGGCCGCGATGCCGGTCTCCTTCGAGGTGAACGGCAAGCCCGCCAACCTCCAGCTCGATACGCGCACGACGCTGCTAGATGCCTTGCGCGAGCATCTGAAGCTGACGGGCACGAAGAAGGGCTGCGACCATGGCCAGTGCGGCGCCTGCACGGTTATCGTCAATGGCGAGCGGATCAACTCCTGCCTCAGCCTCGCCGTGCAGCACCAGGGCGACAAGGTAACGACGGTGGAGGGGCTGGGCACGCCCGACAAGCTCCACCCGATGCAGGCGGCCTTCGTGAAGCACGACGGCTATCAGTGCGGCTATTGCACGCCGGGGCAGATCTGCTCGGCAGTGTCGGTGCTGGACGAGATCCGGCGCGGCGTGCCGAGCCACGTGCAGGCCGACCTGCTCGACCGCCCCGGCTTCTCCCCCATCGAAATGCGCGAGCGGATGAGCGGCAACATCTGCCGCTGCGGTGCCTATTCCAACATCCTTGACGCGATGACCGAAGTCGCCGGAGAGCGCGCATGAAGAGCTTCACCTACGAGCGCGCCAAGTCTCCCGCCGAGGCGGCGGCAGCCGTGGCGCGGCGACCGGGCGCCAAGTTCCTGGCCGGCGGCACCAACCTGCTCGACCTCATGAAGCTGGAGATCGAAACGCCGACGCACCTCGTCGACGTCCAGGATCTCGGCCTCGACCGGATCGAGAAGACGGATGCCGGTGGCCTCAGGATCGGCGCGCTGGTGACCAACACCGCGCTCAGCGCCGATGAGCGGATCCGGCGCGATTATGGCGTGCTGACGCGTGCGATCCAGGCCGGCGCCTCCGGTCAGCTCCGCAACAAGGCCACCACCGCCGGCAACCTGCTCCAGCGCACCCGCTGCCCGTATTTCTATGATCCCAACATGCCCTGCAACAAGCGCAAGCCGGGCTCGGGCTGCGGGGCGATCGGCGGCTATTCGCGCCAGCTCGCAGTGGTCGGCTCCAGCGACAAGTGCATCGCCACCTATCCCGGTGACATGGCGCAGGCGCTGCGCGTCCTCGACGCCAGCGTGGAGACGGTGAAGGCCGACGGCAGCACCCGCGCCATCCCGATCGCCGACTTTCACCGGCTGCCGGGCGACCGTCCCGAAAAGGACAATGTGCTGGAGCGCGGCGAGCTCATCACCTCGGTAACGCTGCCTCGGCCGCTCGGCGGCACGCACCTCTACCAGAAGGTGCGCGACCGTGCGTCCTACGCCTTCGCGCTCGTCTCGGTCGCCGCGGTGATCCAGAAGGACGGCACGGGCCGGGTTTCGTTCGGCGGCGTCGCGCACAAGCCGTGGCGTGTCGAGGCGGCGGAGGCGGCGATGCCGCAGGGCGCGCGTGCCGTCGCGGCCCGCGTCTTCGCGGATGCGAAGCCGACCGAGGACAACCGGTTCAAGATCAACCTGGCGGAGCGTACGCTCGCGTCGGTCATGGCTGAGGCCAAGGGGTAAGTCGCATGGAGTTCAACGCACCAGCAGGGACGAACCTGTTCGACAATGCCAAGGTCGTCGGCAGGTCGACGCCCCGCATCGACGGCCCGCTCAAGACCACCGGCACGGCGCCCTATGCCTATGAGCGTCACGACGTCGCGCCCAACGCGGCCTATGGCTATAT
>NZ_LSKH01000192.1:0-6004 GCF_001557395.1 Sphingomonas sp. CCH5-D11
TTCCGTGGCCAGCTGATCGTGGACACGCCGTTCCCGCGGGAGCGCGACACCACGTACAGCGTGTTCGCCGGCTATTCGGTGGACGTGACCAGACGCCTGCGCGCCGCATTGTCCGTCCGCCATGAAGAGCGTGATGCGCCGCTCAGCTACTACCGCTTCGTATCAACGTCGGGGGCGGCATCGCTGTCCCTTCGCTTCTGACTGGAGAAGTCGTGATGCCTCTCCCTTTCGCGCTCCTGCTCCTGCTGCTGCCGGGCGAGCCGCAGCAACTCGCCAATGCCGGCGCACCGGCGCCTGCCCCCGTCTCGGCGGTGGCGGATGCCGCTTATCGGCTGGGGGTGAATGACGAGCTGCAGATCTCCGTCTTCGGCACTCATCCGATCGACGTGAAGACGCGGGTCAAGGAAGACGGCAGCGTCACCGTGCCGATGCTGGGCGACGTGCCGGCCAGCGGGCAGACCACGCGGGAATTCGCCGACACGATCGCGAGCCGGCTTCGTGCGGGCAAGCTGTACACCAACCCCGTGGTGAACGTGGAGGTGGTGAACTTCGTCAGCAACGCGGTTACCGTTTTCGGCAGCCTGAACACGCCGGGCATCTACCCGCTGGACCGGCCGCTGACCGTGGCGATGGCGCTGGCGCGGGCCGGCGGGACGCGCGGCGACGCCGCCGATTATGTGATCATCAAGCGTGCCGGTCGCCCGGACCAGCGCGTGCGCACCGACGATCCGGCGGGCGTCGGGCTCGCGCAGCCGCTGGTCGCGGGGGACACGCTGTTCGTGCCGCCGGCCCCGGTCATCTTCGTCTACGGCCAGGTCAACAAGCCCGGCCGCATCGCCCTGCGATCCGACATGACGGTGATGCAGGCGCTGGCAGAGGCGGGTGGGCCGACCCTCGCGGGGTCGCGCAAGCGGGTGACGCTGACCCGCGGCGCCACCTCGCAAGATCGCGTGCCGCTGGACGCCAAGGCGCAGCCGGGCGACGTTTTCTACGTCAACGAGAAGCTGTTCTGAATGGCACTCGATCTCCCCCAGACCTCCGGCACCTGGTCGCGACTGGTTCACTGGCTGCGCCGGATGATGGTTGCGCTGAACGGGCACCAGCCTGCCCGCCCGGCCATTCCCCAGTCACAGCCGGGCGTGTCGGCAGCAAAGGGATCGCAAGTGCCGCGCAGCGAGGCGCCGATCGCCGCGCCGCGGCCGATCCGAACCGCGCGCGAACTGGCCGGTCTCGCCGATCCGCGCCGGCAGGCCGTCAACGCCAGCTTCAACAGCACGCAGCCGATCGCCAGCCGCCGCGACCTTTATGGCCGCACCCATATGCTGGAGGCGCTGTTCGAAGCGGTGGTCGACCGGCACCAGCATGCGCTGATCTATGGCGCCCGGGGCTCCGGCAAGACGTCACTTGTGCGGGTCTTCGCCGACTATGCCGACCAGCAGAATATGACCATCATCTACACCGCCTGCGAGCCGCACCAGAGCTTCGGCGCGCTAATGGCCCTGTACCTGAGCGACGTGCCCGAGGGGTCCATCGCGCAGCGCAACCTGGCGACTTTCCGCCAGCGCGCCCGCACGATCGGGCCGGAGAGCGGCGTGCGCGAGGTGGTGGAAGCCTTGTCGCTCATCAGCCGCGGGCGAACAGTGCTGATCCTCGACGAATATGATCGGGTGAGCGATCCCGACGTGCGCGCCGAAACGGCGGCGCTGCTGAAGATGCTGTCGGATGCCAGCATCCCGGTGCAGATCATGCTGGTCGGGATCGCGCGGGATCTGCGCCACCTCGTCACCGATCACCCCTCGCTGCGGCGTCACCTGTCCGCCTTTCCGCTGGGCCGGATCGACGCCCAGTCGGTGCGCGAGATGATCCAGAACGGCGGGCAGAAGATCGGCATTACATTTGACGACGACAGCCAACAGCTGATCCTCGATCTCGCCTGCGGCTCACCCTATCACGCGCGGCTGTTCTGCGCCCATGCGGTGCTGCGGACGCTGCGGGAGGGAACGGAACAGGTGTCGGGGGCCGCTGCGCTCGCCGGAATCGTCACTGCGGCGGAGGACTGGTCCCGCCTGAGCGCCGAGGATGCGGACCTGTTCCGCGATCTCGTCACCGGCCCGCCGGGACAACTGCCCGCGCTCGCGGCCCTCGCGCGGCTTGCCGCGGTCGAGGACGTCGTCAGCCATTCCCGCCTGCAGCAGTTGATCGGCGAGGAGGCCGCACCGGCGATCGCACGGTTCGGCCCCGCGCTGGTGCCGGACGGATCGGGCTGTCACGTCTTCAGGGACAGCGTTGCCCCGCAATTCTTTCTTGGTCTGCTGGCGACCCATGCAGCGCAATCGGACGCCGCGCCGGACCCTTACGTCACTCCCACATCCGCATCGAGATGAGGCGCCTCCATGCCCTTTCCTGATCTTCTACGCGGCATCGTACAGCGCTGGCGTTTGATGCTCGCCATTATCGGCGGTACAGGCTTGCTGGCCGCCATCTGGATCGCCCTGACGCCGAGATCCTATGTCGCCTCGGCCAGTCTGCTGATCGATTCCAGAGTTCCCGATCCGGTGGACTCATCGAACAATCAGCCGTCGAAAGCCGCCTCGGCGCTGGCGACAGAGGCAAAGATCGTCGCAAGCGCGCCCATCGCGGCGCGCGTCGCGGAGATGATCGGCCAGCTCAAGGATCCTGTCGTCCGGGAAAGCTGGATGGAGGAGACCGGCGGCGTCCAGAGCCTGCGGGGATGGGTGGCGAAGCGGCTCCTGGGCGGGCTGGAGGTCGTCACCAATCCGACCGACAATCTGCTGGTCATCAAATACACGTCGTCCAATTCCGCGAAGGCGGCGCAAATCGCCAATGCCTTCGCCACCGCCTATGCGGCTGAGCGGCTGGCGATGAGCACGGACCCTGCCCGAACTTACGCCTCCTGGTTCGAGAAGAGGATCGGCGAGGCCCGGCACAAGCTGGAGGCAAGCCAGACCGCTCTGTCGAACTTCCAGCGTGACCGGGGCATCATCTCGACCGGCTCGATCGATGCGGAGAGCAATCGTCTCGGCGAACTGTCGTCGCAATTGTCGACGGCCGAGGCGCAGGCCGCCGATGCGCGGGCGCGCGCCTCCGTCGGCGGCGCCAACCTGGCCGAAGTGCAGCAAAGCGCGGTGATCCAGGGGCTGCGCGCGCAGATCGCCACCAAATCCGCGCAGATCCAGCAGATGAGCGGCGAATTGGGCGCGAACCACCCCAATATGCGTGCCGCCAGTGCCGAACTGGGCGAGTTGCGTGCCAAGCTCGCCAGCGAGACGGGCCAGACCTCAAGCGCGCTTGGCGCCGCGCAGGCGGCCTCGAATTCGCGCGAGGCGCAGATCCGCCAGCTGCTGGCCCAGCAGCGTGCACGCATGCTCGCGTTGTCCGAAGACCGCAGCACGCTGGAGGTGCTGGAAAGCGACGCGGCGTCGGCGCGGCGCGAATATGATACGGTGATGCAGCAGCTTGCCTCCATGCGGCTGCGCAGCACCCTGCCCGCCACCAATGTGCGCGAGCTCGATCGCGCCGAACCGCCGATGCTGCCGAGCAGCCCCAATATCGCGATCCGCTTTCTGCTGTCGTTGATCTTCGGCGTGCTGCTTGCCGTTGGTGTGGCGGCGGCACTCGAATTTCGTCGGCCCAGGGTGCGGAGCGTGGGCGCGCTCCGCGCGCTCAGCGGCGCGCCGGTGGTCGGCGTGGTCCGCATCGGTCACACTCCACCCGCGCTACCGGGAGCGACGACGGCATGAGACTTCGGACCCTGGAGCCAAGCTATCGATCCGCGGGGCCGTTGCCGCCCGAGGCCGAGAGCGAAGCGCAAGCCCCTTCATGGGGCGAGATGGATCAGCAATCGGCCGGCGCGGCTGAACCTGCCGACGCGCTGGCGCAGGCGACGCGAAACCTGCGTACGATGATCGCGACCGCCCGGCTGAACGATGGGCGGGCGCCAAAGGCGATCGTGCTGCTGAGCGCGGAAGCGGAGCCGGAGACGGCACTTACCGCATTTAACCTGGCGGTCGCGAGCGCGCGGTCGGGCTGGCGAACCCTGCTGGTGGATACCAGCAACGGACAGGCCGTGCAGCCGCGCCTGTTCCGTATCGAAACGGGCGCAGCCATCGCGCCGCTGAGGGACGTGGCGGATCTTGGCGCCTTTATTCAGCAAACGGCGGTACCGGACCTCTTCCTGCTGTCGGTGGGGGGGACGGACCCTTCGAACACCGGCGGCGCCGTCGATCCGCATCGCTTTCTCCAGCCGCTGATCGACGATTTCGATCTGCTGCTGATCGACGCGAGCCATACCAGTGCCGATTGCCCGCTGTCCGAAGCTGCGGAGGCCGCCATCGTGGTGCTGCGGCAGGATCACTCAACCGTCAGCTGTGTCGGCGAGGTGATCGGGCGGCTGCGCATGCAGGGCACGCCATTGCTGGGAACGTTTCTCGTCGCCTGACGCGCCTTCCAAGGAGACGCAAGATGCGCATCGTTCATGTCGTGCGACAATTTTCCCCAGGCGTCGGCGGGTTGGAAAACTACGTTCAGTGCCTGGTGCGCGAGCAGCGCCGAGAGGGGCACGAGCCATCGGTGATCACGCTCAACCGGCTGTTCGATGCGCCCGACGTAATGCTGCCCGCGCATGAAGTGATCGACGGGGTTGACGTGCACCGCGTCGGCTATCGCGGCAGCAAGCGATATCCGCTGGCCCCCGGCGTGCTGCGTCACGTGCGCGACGCCGATCTGATCCACGTCCATGCCGTGGACTTCTTCGCCGACTTTCTGGCGCATGCCGGCTTCATCCACCGCAAGCCCATGGTGCTGAGCACGCATGGCGGCTTTTTCCACACGCCCAACGCGCGCGCGCTGAAGCAATGGTATTTTCGGCACGTCACCCGCCATGCGCTGAAAGGCTATGGCGCGGTGATCGCGTGCAGCCATGCCGATGCCGCATTGTTCGAACCGGTTTGCGGCGATCGCCTGGTCACCGTGGAAAATGGCGTAGAGGTGGACCGCTTCGCGGATGTGGCGGCACCCGGGGCCAAGACCATCATCTCCTTTGGGCGGCTAGCCCCCAACAAGCGGCCCGATCGCCTGTTGCGCTGGTTTGCGCAGCTGGCGGGGGTCGATGGCGACTGGCGGCTGTTGTTCGCTGGGCGGCCGATGGGGGTTGAGCCCGACGCGCTCCGCACGCTGGCGCAGGAACTGGGCGTCGGCGACCGGACGGAAATCCATGTCAGCCCCAGCGACGCTGAACTGCGCGGGCTGATCGCACGGGCAGGCCTCTTCGCGTCCAGCTCGGAATTCGAAGGCTTCGGTCTCGCCGCGGTGGAGGCGGCGGCTGCGGGGCTGTATCCGATCCTCAGCGACATTCCGGCGCATCGCCGGACGCGTGACCGGCTGGACTTCGGCGATCTGATCGACTTCGAGGACCCGGCGAGCGCCGCCGCCTTTGCCCGGCGCCATGCCGCCGGTGCGTTGCGCCTGCCGCCGCCCGAGGAGCGCGCGGCAACGCTTGCCACCTTTACCTGGCCCTATACCGCCGCGTGCATCGACTCGGTGTACAAGGAGCTGCTGGGGCAGGAACGGCGCTGGATCGGCGGCATTGCCGTGCAGGCGATGGACGAGCCGACCGCGATCGCGCAGCTCGAGACGATCGTTGACCGGCATCAGCCGACCATGGTGTCGTTCTGCAACGCCCATACCGTCACCTCCGCGCGCGACGACAATTCCCTGGTCTCGGCCATGTCGCAGGCGCTGGTGCTGAACGATGGCGTCGGCCTCGATATCGCCAGCCGGATCCTCTACGGCAGCCGCTTCCCGGCCAATCTGAACGGCACGGATCTGTTGCCGTCCTTTCTGGCTCATGCCGAGCACAAACTGCGCGTCTATCTGGTGGGCAGCGCGCCAGGGATCGCGGCGCGCGCCGGCAATGTCCTGATGCGGCGCTATCCGAACATCGAAGTGGTCGGCAGCGTGCACGGCTTTTTCGGACGGGAAGACG
>NZ_LSKH01000193.1:0-7647 GCF_001557395.1 Sphingomonas sp. CCH5-D11
GCGCATAGGCGCGCGCGGTATCGCGCACCATCCGCTCGTCCTCGCTCAGCTGCTCATCGAGCAGGAAGGGATCAGCCCAGTCGAACGCTCCCATGCCGGCCATAATCTACTCCGCTTGTCCTCGGCCGCCTCCTCCCGTTTGCCCTGAACCGATCGAAGGGCGTGTTCCGGGCACGGGCTTCGACAAGCTCAGCCCGAACGGGCGTGGAGGATAGGGCCTTTGCAAACCCTGTGGACCGCCGCGCAAGGATCGACAAGCGCAAGCCGCTGCGGTTCAGCCCAGCGTATGCGCATATTTCGGCTGGTCGATCGCGATCGTGTCCAGCGCGGTTGCCTTGAGGTGAGCGACCAGCGCGGGGTCGTCAGGCGTGATGGCACCGCTGCGGATCGCCTCCACCAGCGCGGCGTCCAGCTCGTCGCGCGTGCCGTCGCGGCTCAGGAGTGCGCGCATCCGCTCCACCGCGCGCGCATCCGCCGCCGGGCTCAACGCCATGTCACGCGCCGCGATCTCCAGCGCGTTGCGCGCCACGCGCAGGCCAAAGACGCTCGCGCTGCCGTCCACCGGCAGCCAATGCGCGACGCCGGCGACCAGTTCGTGCGCCGTGGGATGGGTGATCATGCCGCGTTCCTCTCGATGATCGCCACGATATCTGCCTCTGTTTCGGACAGCCGCCGACCGATCACGCCGCGCTCCGGCCCGGCGCTCGGGTCGGAGGCAAAGCTCGCATACATGCCCATGGTCATCACGCCCCATTTCAAGCTGCCGAGCATGGACCAGAAATCGACTCGAGCCGCGCTGATCGGCTCGCCACCAGCCTCGGCATAGCCGTCGAGCAGGTCCTGCACGTCACCGAAGCCGCCGACGTAGCGGTCGGGCCGACCGAATTTCCAGCTGTTGGTGCACAGCCAACCCATGTCCTCCGCCGGATCGCCGACATGCACCAGCTCCCAGTCGAGCACCGCGACGAGCCCCTTGTCGGGATCGACCATGATGTTGCCGTTGCGGAAGTCGCCGTGGACGAAGCGCGACGTCACCTTTTCCTTGGGCAGCCGCTTCTCCAGCCAGCGGAACGCCGCCTCGATCGTTGGCCGCACCGCGCCAGTCGCGCGCCAGGTCGCCTCGTAATTGGCGAGCGTCGTCGCGGCATCGGTCTGATCCAGCCCCGACAGCGGCTCGACCGAGTGGATGCGCGCCAGCGCCGCGCCGCATTGCCGGGCAAGCTTGCCGCGCGCCGGCGCGAAGGCCGGATCGCTAGTGATCCGCTTGCCAAGCGTCTCGCCGGCGACGCGGTGCATGACATAGGCTTCGTCGAGCCCGTCCGCCTCCTCGTCACACACATAGGTCACGACCGGCGCCGGTACGCCCGCCTCCACCGCGCGCGCAATCGCCTCGGCCTCGCGGCGCAGCGGCGGCTTTGACACGGCGAAATTCTCCACCATTCGCGTGCGACGGCGAAGGATCAGCGGGGTCGCCGCCCCATCCTCCCCCATGGCGTCGAACGCCCATGTCTCCATGCTCGCTCCGCCGGTCAGCCGTACCAGATTATCGACCCGCGTGGCCCCGGGGGCCATGCATGGTGCAAGCGCCGACAGCCGCCGCGCCAACTCGTCTTTCGAAAGCCTCTCCGCCATCGCCCCTCGGCTTGTTTGATTTAGGGGCTTTAAAATCTCTGGCGGGCCGCTACGCAAGTTAAAAGAGTCGACTTAATTCGGGAGAGGGCCATGGATTTCGGATTGCCGCAGGATCTGCTCGACTATCTCAAGGAGCTGGACGCCTTCATCGAGGCGGAGATCAAGCCGCTGGAGGATGCCGACGACAACATCCGCTTCTTCGACCACCGCCGTGAATATGCGCGCACCGACTTCGAGGCCGGCGGCTTGCCGCGTCACGAATGGGAAGAGCTGATGCGGGAGGCGAAGAAGCGCGCGGACAAGGCCGGCCATTTGCGATTCGCCATGGATCCAAAGTTCGGCGGAAAGGGCGGATCGAACCTGTGGATGTGTGTCATCCGCGAATATCTCGCCGCCAAGGGGCTCGGCCTCCACAACGACCTGCAGACGGAGCATTCGATCGTGGCGAACAATCCGTTCGCCAAGATGTTCGACGATTTCGGCACGCCGGAGCAGCGCGATGAGTTCATCAACGGCACGCTGAACGGCACGCGCCGAGTCACTTTCGGCCTGACCGAGCCGTATCACGGATCCGACGCGACTCACATGGAAACGCGCGCCGTG
Source organism: Sphingomonas sp. CCH5-D11 (assembly GCF_001557395.1). NCBI lineage: Bacteria > Pseudomonadati > Pseudomonadota > Alphaproteobacteria > Sphingomonadales > Sphingomonadaceae > Sphingomonas > Sphingomonas sp. CCH5-D11. Next base: position 2,236 of record NZ_LSKH01000193.1, read on the forward strand.
CCGGAGTCGCGCAACGGCGTGCCGGGCTATGTCATCAACGGCGAGAAGATGTGGACGACGGGCATGCACGTGGCGACCCACTGCGCCCTGTTCGCCCGCACGACGGGCGATGATGGCGCGGCGCGTGGCATCACCTGCTTCCTGGTTCCCACCGACGATGAGGGCGTGAAGGTCGAGGAATATCTCTGGACGTTCAACATGCCGACCGATCATCCGCGCGTCAGCTTCAAGGACGTGTGGGTGCCCGAGACCACGATCTTCGGCGAGCCGGAGAATGGCCTGCCGGTCGCGCAGGCGTTCGTGCACGAGAACCGCATCCGGCAGGCCGCGTCATCGCTGGGCGCCGCCACCTACTGCATCGAGGAATCGATCCGCTACGCGCGTCAGCGCAAGCCGTTCGGCGAGGATCTCGCGCGCAACCAGGCGATCCAGTTCCCACTGGTCGAGCTGGCGACCCAGGCCGAGATGCTGCGCCTGCTGATTCGCAAGACCGCCTGGGAAATGGACCAGATGCCCCACCATGAGGTGGAGAAGCGCCTCTCGGACAAGGTCTCGATGTGCAATTACTGGGGCAACCGCCTCTGCTGCGAGGCGGCGGACCGCGCGATGCAGGTGCATGGCGGCATCGGATATTCGCGGCACAAGGCGTTCGAGCACATCTATCGCCACCACCGCCGTTACCGCATCACCGAGGGCGCGGAAGAGATCCAGATGCGCAAGGTGGCCGCATTCCTGTTCGGCTATCTCGGCCCCCGGCGGCAGGAGTTCAAGGAACTGGACTGGAGCGACGTTGACTATCGCAACAGCCAGATCCGGCCCCGATCGGGCAAGCAGGCGCTCGGGTCGGTGTTCTGAGTCGCTATGTCATTCCGGCCTTGCGCCGGGATCCAAGGTACCGCGAGCGCTGCGCGACGTATAAAAACGCAGCGTGCGCGGACTGATGGATCCCGGATCAAGTCCGGGATGACGAAGTAGGTGGGGTCGCTGTTTTGAGGTACGTCATGTCGGCCCCGTGCCGGCGTCCAGGGTACCGCACATCCCGTCCGCGAAGTTCGCGGATGGCTGGATGCCGGGACAAGCCCGGCATGACGGAATACTTGCGACGCCACTAAAACCGGCATAACATCTGTTACGTTACCCCGCCGTACAGCGGCGCGGATAGGGAGAGGGAAATGCTCAAGACGCGGTTCACCGAGGCGTTCGGGGTTGAATATCCGATCGCGCAGGGCGGCATGCAGTGGGTCGGAAAGGCGAAGCTCGTCGCCGCCGTGGCCAATGCCGGTGCGCTCGGCTTCGTCACGGCGCTGACTCAGCCGACGCCGGAGGATCTGGCCAAGGAAATCCAGCGCACCAAGGATCTCACCGACAAGCCGTTCGGCGTAAACCTGACGATCCTGCCGACCATCACCCCTCCGCCCTACGCCGAATATCGCCGCGCGATCATCGAAGGCGGGATCAAGGTGGTCGAGACCGCCGGCTACAAGCCGCAGGAACATATCGACGATTTCAAGGCGCACGGGATCAAGGTGATTCACAAGTGCACCGCCGTTCGCCATGCCGTCTCGGCCGAGCGGATGGGCGCCGATGCGATCTCGATCGACGGCTTTGAATGCGCCGGCCATCCAGGCGAGGACGACATCCCGGGCCTGATCCTGATCCCCGCCGCCGCGAACAAGATCAAGGTGCCGATGCTCGCCTCGGGCGGCTTTGGTGATGGCCGCGGCCTCGTCGCCGCGCTCGCGCTGGGCGCTGACGGCATCAACATGGGTACGCGCTTCTGCGTGACGCAGGAGGCGGAGATCGCCGACAGCTTCAAGCAGCAGATGGTTGAGAATGACGAGCGCGCCACCGACCTCATCTTCCGCACGCTGCACAACACCGCGCGCGTGATGAAGAACCGCGTCAGCCAGGAAGTGGTCGCGATCGAGCGCAAGGGCGGTGCGGAGTTCAAGGACGTCCAGCACCTCGTTGCCGGCGCGCGCGGCCGCGCTGCCATGGAAAATGGCGATACCGAGGACGGCATCTGGTCCGCTGGCATGGTCCAGGGCCTGATCAACGACGTTCCGACGGTAAAGGAACTTGTCGACCGGATCGTGGCCGAAGCGGAAGAGATCATCGAGGGCCGTCTGCAATCGATGATCAGCCGCTACGCCCAAGCGGCGGAGTGAACGACTGCCCTGACATCAAATAGTTGCGCGGCTCGATCTTCTGCGCCATGCCCCTCCTTCAGTCGCACTGAGGGAGGGCTATGGCGAGCCTGAACGAGCGGGCCGCGCCCGACCTGACCGAATGCGATCGCGAGCCCATTCACGTTCCGGGCGCGATCCAGCCTCACGGATTGCTCCTGGTCGCTGATCCAGGCACGTTTTTGGTGGAAGCCGGAGCGGGGTCGTTGGAACAGACCTTCGGCCCGGATTGGCTCGGCAAGCCGCTGTCCGAACTACTGGAGCAGGATGTCGCAGAACGGTTGGGATCTCGCCTCGCGGGTCCGGGCGGCTCGGTGCGAGCTGCTTCGGTTGAGCTTTCCGGACGCTCCTACGACGTCACGCTTCATCGCACCGGCGATCGTCTTGTCGCCGAACTGGAGCCTGCCTCGGACGATCCTCTGCTGGCGGGCGAGATGCTCAGCTGGATGGACGTTATCGCTGCCGGTTTCGAACGGGCACCGAACCTTCATACCCTATGCGCCCGCGCTGCGAGCGCCTTTCAGACCCTGACCGGTTTCGATCGGGTGATGGTCTATCGCTTCCTTGATGACGAGGCTGGCCGTGTCGTCGCCGAGGCGCGCGACCCGTCGCTCGACAGTTTCATGCACCATCATTTCCCGGCCGGTGACATTCCGCGGCAGGCGCGCGCCTTGTACGTGCGCAATCGCACCCGGGTGATCCCTGATGTGCGGTACCAGCCGGCCCCGATCCGCCCGGCGCACTATCAGTCGCTCGACCTGAGCGATGTCGCGCTGCGCAGTGTTTCGCCTGTCCATCTGCAATATCTGCGTAACATGGATGTTGGCGCATCGGCCTCGATCTCGATCGTCAAGGACGGGATGCTGTGGGGCCTAATTGCCTGTCATCACCGTAGTGCAAAGGCCATGACGCTCGACATCCGTCTTGCCGCGGCGGCGCTTGCCGGCGGCCTCGCGCGACAGATCCGTGCGCGCGAGGAAGCGGAAAGCTATCGTGAGCGGCTGTCGCTGCGCGCGGCCGAGGATTCGCTGGTGCCCGCATTCAGGCCCCCGCTGACCAGGGCGGTGGCGAGCCGCCACGACGATTTGCAGCGCATGATGGACAGCGATGGCGTGGCGGTGATCCATCCCGGCGGCATCGATCGCTATGGTCGGTGCCCGGACGAAGACGCCATTGCCCGTATCGGCACGTGGCTGGCGGAGCGCAACACCACTGATGCGTTCGTGACCCATCATCTCGCGGGCCAGCTTGGCCCGGCGACCGCGTTCGCGGAAACGGCAAGCGGCATCCTCGCCCTGCCGGTGCCGGAAGAACAGGCGATACTTTTATGGTTTCGCGCCGAGCAGGTGGAGGAAATCGAATGGGCGGGCAATCCGCACAAGGGGGTCGAGCATGATCCCGCGGCCGTCCTGACACCCCGGACGTCGTTCGAGACATGGCGCGAAACCGTTCGCTGTCGCTCGCGTCGCTGGACGCTGGAGCAGACCGAATCGGCACACCGGCTGCGCCGCGCATTTCGGGAGGCGAATGAGGCGCGCGAGCGGCAGCGCCTTTTCCGCGAACTGGAACGGGCGGTAGCTGATAAGGATCTCGCCCTGGCGCAGAAGGATGTGCTGATGAAGGAGGTGGACCATCGCGTCCAGAACAGCCTTCAGCTCGTATCGGCGTTTCTGTCGCTTCAGGCGCGCGAGGCCGGCCCCGGGCCGATTGCAGATCAGCTCATCGAGGCTCGCTCCCGGCTTTCTTCGGTCGCCCTGGTGCATCGCCGGCTTTACCGGGATGACCAGATCGAGGCGATTGATCTCGCGCGCTATCTTGAAGAGCTGATGGAGGATCTGAAGGGCTCGCTCGGGGAGGAATGGTCATCGCAGATGACGGTCGACCTCACGCCGATGCTGATCCCCACCGATCGGGCGGTCAGCATTGGGCTGATCGCTTCGGAACTCGTGATCAATGCGACCAAATATGCCTATCCCGGCCGCACCGGGCCGATCGACATTGCGCTGGAGCAATATCGCAATCGCTTGCGGCTGATCGTCGCGGATCATGGCGCCGGCGTCACCGGAACGCGGAGCGGCTTCGGCAGCCGCATGATGCAGGCGGTGATGGCGCGGATCAGCGGGACGCTTGATCACGCGGATAACAGCCCCGGTCTGCGGGCGATCCTCACCGCACCGATCGAGGACAAGCCGCGCTGAGGAGACGCGGGAGTCGGGTAGGTGATACCGCAACGCCCGCGTCGGTGCCAACACGCGGCGGCAAGGCGCGCCGCTCAAACGGCCCGTTCGTCGCGCGCCGCTGCCGCATATAGCGCGAAAGTGGCCTGCGCACCCGCCACCATCTCTTCCAGCCAGCCCTTGTCCTGCCCATCGGCAGCCTGATCGATCGCCTGGCGCATCGCACGCCATTCGCCAGGCTCATGGACTGCGGAAAGGTAGGCGACGGGCAGGCCCTGACCCACGCGCTTCGCCAGAAGGCCACCACCCAGGCGCGATCCTTCGACCACGTACAGTGCGCCCCAGTGCGCCGGCGTTCCTTCTCCGCCGAAGTCGACCGCAAGCTCGGCAGGCAAGCCAAGCGCGCCGAGGTCGGCAGCGAGAAGCGGCGTACGTCGCCGAAGTGCAGGCCAGACCGACACAGCCATCGCCTCAGCCTGTGGAAGCGCGCGTGCATGCGCCTGCAGGAAGCGCCCGTAGGCAGCCGCATCACCAAGATCATGAGTGCCGAAGATGGAGTCCACCGCCTCGTGCGAAGCCGCGGTTTCCGAGCGAAGCAGAGCGATTGCCGACATCAGGACATGCGATGCCCTATCACTGGGCCGCCGTCGAGCCCATGACATGGGCCTTCACTACGCCGAAGACTGGTACGGGTGGTCGGACTCGAACCGACAATCTGTTGCCAGAGGCGGATTTTGAGTCCGCTGCGTCTACCAATTCCGCCACACCCGCGTGATCGGAAGCGGGCATTGGCACAAACAGGGTCCGCGCGTCCAGCCCGCAAGACGCGCAAAGGCTTAAACCTTGTCGCTATCCGGAAAACCGAGCGAATGATGCGCCGGAAGGTCGGGCGTCCGCTGCTGCCCGGCGGACTTGTGCACCCGCTGCGGATCGATGGCGGTGTCAAAGGCGATGCCTGCGCGCCCCTCCGTCTGCCAGGCCACGCGGCCCTCCAGCCAGCCCAGCTCGCCCAGTTCGATCTGCACCGCCGAATCTGGCGTCACCGGCTC
>NZ_LSKH01000194.1:0-3537 GCF_001557395.1 Sphingomonas sp. CCH5-D11
CCCGCGCGCCCGCCCCGATCGCCGCCCAGACATTGGCGATGCCGGTGCCACGCGTGTCGTGCAGATGGACGCGCACGGGCAAGGGCGCGATCGCCTCCGCCACCCGGCCCACCGCCTCGGCCACCTGCGCCGGCACCGCGACGCCGATCGTGTCAGCCAGCGCCACTTCGCGCGGGCCAGCCTCCGCCGCACGCCGCGCCATGTCGATCACGCGGGCGAGCGACACCTCGCCCTCGAACGGGCAGCCGAAAGCGGCGGCGATGGTGATCTGCCCACCGCGGCCGGCGGCGCGCGCCAGCGCCACCGTGTCGCGCGAGGCCAGCAGGCTTTCGGCGCTGGTCTGCTTCTGGTTGCGCAGGGCAAAGGTGTCGCTGGCAACGCAGACCGCGCCCAGCTCGTCGATGCGCGTGGCGAGCGCCCGCTCCGCGCCGCGCCGGTTCAGCACCAGGGCGATGAAGGTCACGTCGTCGCGTACCGGCAGGCCGGCGACGACCGCATCGGCATCGGCAAGCTGCGGCACGCGCGCGGGGTTGACGAAGCTCGTCACCTCGATGCGGCGCGCGCCGGCCGCGATCGCCCGGTCGATCAGCGCCAGCTTGTCGGCGGTGGAGGCGAGGCCGGCCTCGTTCTGGAGCCCGTCGCGCGGCGACACCTCCACGATCTCGATCCCGCACTCACCTGATGCTGCGTCAGCCAAAGGTTGCTCTCTCCGTGATACCTAGTATGCTAAGCATATCGGCGGAGCAAGCCGGCTTGCGCATTCCGCCGCCACGCCTTCTAACCCGTGCCATGAAGTCGATCGAACTGATGATGCACCTTTTACAGCGTTTCTGCTGGCTGGACGAGCGGTTGCAGGCGCAATTGCACGATCATGGGTGGCCGGACGTCAGCCGCGCGCAATCCATGGTGATGATCAACATCGTCAGCGGCATCACGCGCCCGTCGGACATTGCGCGGCGGCTGGGCATCTCGCGCCAGGCGATCCACGCAACGGTGGCGCAGATGATCGACAAGGGGATGGTGACGCTGGTGCCCGACCCCGACGACGCGCGGCACAAGCAATTGACGCTGACGGCCTTTGGCGAACGGATGCGCGCCGATGCGCAGGGCATCATGGGGGGTCTGACCGACCAGATCGCCGGCACGATCGGCGAGGCGCGGTTCGAGGCGCTGCTGGAGATGCTGGCGAGCGACTGGGGCGACGGGCCGGTCGGGGCTTCGGGCGCGGCGTCGGTTGGGGGACGGGAGCGCGCGGCATGAGGCCGTGGACGCGGCTGAGCGCGCCCGCCGCGCTGCTGCCCAGCCCCGATATCGACACGGACAAGATCCTGCCCGCGCGGTTCATGAAGGGGCTGGAGCGCGAGGGGCTGGGGCGGCATCTGTTCGCCGACGTGCGTGGCGGCGACGCCAGCTACGCAATCGCGCCCGACCGGCGGATCATCGTGGCGGGGCGCAATTTCGGCTCCGGATCGTCCCGCGAACATGCCGTCTGGGCGCTGACCGGCCATGGCATCCGCTGCGTCATCGCGCCAAGCTTCGGGAGCATCTTCGCTGGTAATGCGGCATCGAACGGGCTGCTGCTGGCGAGCGTGACCGACGCTGATCTCGCCACGCTGACCGACCGGCTGGCCGCCTTGCCCGACGCGCCGGTCGACGTAGACCTGGAGGCGCAGGCGATCCGGGCCGGCAACCTCCACCTGCCATTCACCATCGACCCCGGCGTGCGCCGGGCGCTGCTCGACGGGCTGGACGATATCGGCCGCACCCTGCGCTTCGCCGGCGCCATTTCGGCCTTCGAGGAGCGCGCGCTGGCCCAATCCGCCTGAGCCGGCGGCCAGCAACGCTCAGGCGGCGAGCATCGCGGGCGATGCCGGGCCTCGCCGCGCCGGGCGGTGAGCGGCGGCAGCGAGCGAGACGCCCGCCTCGCTGGCGCCGGTGCGGAAGGCGCGGGCCAGTTCAGACAGCTGACCCACCTCCTGCGACAGGTTGCGCGCGGCGGCGGAGGTTTCCTCCACCATGGCGGCGTTCTGCTGCGTGGAGCGATCCATCGTGCCGACGGCGGCGGAAATCTCCCCGATGGCAACCGCCTGGGCATTGTTGTCGCTGGCGATCGCGGCGAGCAGCACGTGGACCTGCCCGACATCCTCCGAAATGTTCGCCAGCGCGCCGTCGACGCGCTGCACCATCTCCACCGCCGCGCCGATATCCCCCTGGGTGGAGGTAAGCTGGTCGCGCGCGCGGCCGGCCTCTTCCTCGGCGCGCATCGCCAGCGCGGACACCAGATCGGCGACCACCGCGAAGCCGCGCCCCGCCTCGCCGGCGCGCCCGGCCTCCACCGCCGCGTTCATGGCGAGCACGCGCGTCTGGAAGGCAATCTTGTCCAGCCCCTCAATCACGCTGTCGATGCCCTTGGCGGAATGGGCCACGCGCGTCATCGCCTGCATCGCATCGTCCGCGATGCTGCGCCCGCTGGAGACGGTGGCGATCGCCTGATCGGCGCGCTCCACCGTGGCGCGGGACGCCTGCGCACCGTGCTTCAGCCTATCGTCCATCTGCGTCATCGCCGCCGATGTCTGTTCAAGGCTGGCCGCATTGCCCTCCGTCCGGCGGGCGAGATCCTCCGACGCCTGGGCGATCTCGTGCACGCCGGCGTCGATGCGCCCGGCGCCGTCCGTCACCGCCACGATCATCTCGCAGATCTTGCCCAGCGCATCATTGTAGCTGGTTTCCAGCCCGGCGAAGCTTTGCGGCATGCCGCGAAGCTGGCGCGTGAGATCGCCCGCCGCGAGCACGGCCAGCGCCTCCTCCAGCTGCGCCACCGCCATCTCGCGCGAGGATTGCGCTTCCTCGAAGTAAACCGACAGCGACAATTCCATGTCGAGCAGCGCCGCCTTCACGAGCGCCTTGGTGGCCGCCTGCGCCGCCGCCGGCCGCCACACCGCCATCAGCCGCCGCCACCACGGCGCGCGGCGCGCCACGCCGGTGATCAGATCCTCGATCACCAGCGCATAGCTGCCGACATACCAGCGCGGCTCCAGCCCGATGCGCGCATGGGTGGCGCCGATGCGGCGGATGCTTTCGTAATAATTGCTGTCGAACTGGGCGGTGGCGAGATGCCCCCAATGCTTCTCCTGCGCCGCCTTCGCCTTTGCCATATGCGCGGCGTTGCTGAAGAAATTGGCCGTCTCCCCAGTGCGCTGCGCGCGGGCGTAGAAGCGGTCCAGCGCCTTGCTGATGGTGGCGCGAATGGCGGGCTGAGTATCTCGCAAGGCGGCGCGCTGATCCGCGTCGAATTCCATGAACTCAAGACGCGAGGCAATGGCGTCAGACATGCAGGGCTCCTGAACGGTGGCGCGGTGGCCGCTTCCAAAGCCTTATTATAGGGGGGCTTTCGCACCACCGGCCGCGCGTGCCGCGGGAAAGATCGCGCCGGCTTGGCCGATCAGGCGCCGCGCCCGGGCACGCGCACGTCCCGCACGTCCATGATGCAACCGGCCAGCGCGGCGGCGGCGGCGCTGGCGGGGCTCATCAGATGGG
>NZ_LSKH01000195.1:0-476 GCF_001557395.1 Sphingomonas sp. CCH5-D11
GCCCCAGCCCCAGCCCTAGCCCTAGCCGCAGCCGCCCCAGCCGCCGCAGCCACAACCGACGCCGGGTCGACGCAGCCGTCGGGATCGGTCGCCATGATCACGCCCCGCCGGCAGCGGCGCTGGCGGGCGGACGTTCGGGCATGCGCCAGTGGCGCGGGTCGACATGGTGCACGCCGGCCGCCGCTTCGCGCACCAGCCCCGCCAGGAAGCGGATGTTGCCGATCGTATATCGCCGGAGCAGGCGCCGCGGATCACTCAGTGCCCGGTGCACCCATTCCAGCCGCGCCGCGCGCACCCATTCCGGCGCGCGCTGGGTCGCCTCCGCGGTGAAGTCGATGAACCCGCCAACGCAGATCACCGGAAGGCCAAGCGCCTCCACATTCCGCGCGGCCCAATGCTCCTGATACGGCTGCCCCATGCCCACCAGCACGACATCGGCCCCGGCCATCCTGATCCGATCGCGCAGTTGCGGCTCG
>NZ_LSKH01000196.1:0-4100 GCF_001557395.1 Sphingomonas sp. CCH5-D11
GTCGGCGGTGTGTTCGGCGGGGCGGTCGGGCTCAAGTCGAAGACACTCGAAAGCCAGGTGCTGATGACGCTGGTCGACGTGAACACCGGCATCCAGGAAGCGGTCGCCAGCGGGTCGGCGCGCAAGAAGGATATCGGCGTCGTGGGCGGTGGGCTGTTGCTCGGTCTTGGCGTGGGTGCGCTCGGTGGAAGCTACGCCTCGACCGACATCGGCAAGATCACCACGCTGGCGACGCTCGATGCGTTCCGCAAGCTGATCGAGGATGCACGGCCACGGCTCGAGGCGAGGCTGGTGCCGGCCAAGCCGCCCGCAATGGTGCCTCCCGCCTCCGCGCCGCTACCGGCGCAGGCGGTTCAACCGCTGCCGCAGCCAAATCCGGGAACGCCGAAACGATGATCCGCAAGAAATCGACCCGCGCGGCCGAGATCGCATTTGCCGACGAAGTGATGGCGTCCGACGAGTTCGCGGCTCTCCCCGAGCGCGTGCGATCGACGGTGCGGAACCATCGCCAGGGGATGCGGGGCGAGCGCGAGACCGCCTATATGCTCGATCACCAATTCGGGCCTGACAACGACCGCAACCTGCTTATCCACGATCTGCGCCTGCCGGACGGGCAGGGCGGGTTCGCGCAGTTCGATCATATCCTGCTGTCGCGGGCGTCGCGCACCGCCTCGATCTTCGAATCCAAGAACTACTCTGGCCGGATCTCGAAGAACGAGCATGGCGAATGGATGGTCTGGTATCGCTCGCAACGTCAGCCGCAGAACATCCCCAATCCGGTCGAACAGGCCAAACGACAACGCAAGGTGCTGCAGGCGTGGCTGAAGCGAAAAGGGCATGACAGGGCGTTCGCGGAGGTCGGCGTATTCGTGTCCGTTCCGCCCACCGCGATGATCGACCGTTCCAAAATCGGCAGCGACGAGCCGATCTACAAATGCGACAACCTTTACAAAGCCTGGGTGCCGTTCGGCGGGTCATCGCCCCTGGGACGAATGTTTTCGACCGGCGTCACCGCCGCGCAGATGGTCGAGATCGCCGACCAGCTCATCGCCGACCATGTCCAGGAGGGCGATATCTATACCCGCCTCGGCATCGTTCCTGACAGCACGGACGCCGCCGATACGTCTCATACCGGCGACCCGTCTGGGCCGATCAACATGCCCATCGTCCAGGCCGCGTCTGTGCCGGAATTGCCGCCGTACGTCGAGGCAGAGCCTGTCACTGTTCATCCGGCGCAAAGTCCCTCCACATCGGTAGCGGTTGAATGCACCGTTTTGGAGGTATCGCCCCCTGCCAAGGCGGTTCCCGTCAAGGCGGGCGCACCTATCGAGGTATGCGCCGGGATCGTCGAGCGGACACTGCCAGATGGCCGCATCGCATTCAGGGCCGCGCGCGACGATGAGATCGGCAGGGAGGTTCTTTCCGCGTTGTGCAAGGGCAAGGCGATCTGGAACCCGAGATTCTCCAACTGGATCTGCGTGCCCGACGTCGCCGACGTGATCCGGGCTGCACTTCCCGATGCGATCAGGGTCGGCCACGTCGCATGAATATGATCAGCCTGCCCCGGCCCGAATGCCCGTATTGCCATGAGGCGATGCGCCGCTGGCCGCTGGGGCAGCACATGCTGGTCTGCGACACCTGCCGCCGTCCGATCGTGCGCTACCTCGCTGCGCCCTCGCGTCGGATCTTTCGGCTGCGCCCGCTCTACAGCGTCATCAACGCCATCGCGCTGTTCATTCTGGTCGCGACCTTTCTCGCCATCGTGATCGCCCGCGCCGACATCCGGCATATCATGCTGGCCGTCGCGATCCCCATCGCGATGTTCGGCGCGAGCGATATCGGCGATGGCTGGCTGTCCTGGCGTACCTCGCTCGATCGAGGGTGGAACCACCTTCGCAAGGGTCGCAAGGCGCGGCTGATCGGGCTGGCACGCGCAGCGTTCGGCATCGCCGGCTGTGCTGTCGCCATCTTCGGGCTACTTGCCTACGGCGACATGACCACTCCACGAAAACCGCTTGCCCATCAGGCTGGTCGGCCATGATTCCCTTCTGCCTGATCCTGGGCGACAGCACCGCGGTCGGCACGGCGCAGGCATTGGCAGCACAGGGCATACGCTGCGAGGTTCATGCGCGCGTGGGTGCCGGTTCGGCCGAGATCGAGCGGCGGGTGAGGGGCGCTTCGGCCGCCACCGTCGCCCTCATCGCACTCGGGTCGAACGATGCCGCCAGTCCGGCGCTCCCAACCAACCTTCTTGCGCTCAGGCGGCGAACCACCGCCGTCAAGGTGGCCTGGCTTGCCCCCTACGACCTGCGCGCGTCATCCATTGTCACGTCGATCGCGGCACGTTTCGGCGACACCGTCATCCCGCTGCGGGCGCAACCGAGCCGGGATGGCATCCATCCGGTCAGCTATCGCCCCGTCGCCAAGTCGCTGCGGTGGGGGGCGGTCGCCCCCTTCAGAGCCGGCGTAGCGCCGGCGCCGATCGCGCGCGCGACCGTGCTGGTGATGAGCAGCCCACTCGGGTCGTGATCGCCATCTTCATGCCGCGAGCATCGGTCGCCGGAACCGAACGGCTCGACTCAATCCCGCTGGAACAAATCCGGCCCATATGACAGGCTGAACGTCATGGACCATCGCATCACCCACACCTGCGGCCATGAGCAAACCCATTTCATTGCCGGGTTCGCGTCGCAGCAGGAGCGCAAGGCCACCTGGCTGCGCACGACGGTCTGCGGCGCGTGCTACCGCAAGCAGCGCCAGGAAGAGAACGAGCGCGACGCCGCGGCCTCGCAACAAGCCGTTGCCCATCTGTCGCTGGCGCCGCTCAACGGCTCGGAACGACAGGTCAGCTGGGCAACGACCATTCGCGCGAAACGGATCGCCTTGCTGCGCAAGGATCAACCTCTCGATAGCGTCGAAACCGGCGCGGCGCTGCTCGGCATCGCGGACGCCAAATGGTGGATCGACAACCGCGACGCGACCGACGCGCAGTTGCTCGCCTCGGCAGGGGTGGCTCAGGCTCCCGGCTGAACCGGCGTCGTCACCGCATTCTTCAGCGGCGCGGGCTTCTTGCCGTCAGGCAGCGTCCTGCGGAGGTGCTCGTGGACGATCGCAGCCGAGAAGGGCTTCGGGATGAACGTCGCCTTCTCGGGCATGTCACCCGGATTGGGACGGATATTGCCGCTGGCGATCACGATCTCGATCCAGGGCCAGTGCTGTGCGACATGACGCGCCAGCGCAAAGCCGTTGATCGATCCCGGCATCTCGACATCGGAGAACAGCAGGATGGTGTTGTCGGCCTGCTCCTCCAGCAGCACGATCGCGGTATCGCCGTCCATCGCCTCATGACAGCGAAAGCCGGCGTCCTCCAGGATCAGCGTCATGTCCATCAGGATGATCGGGACGTCATCGACCGCGAGCGCGAAAGGTACGGTCGAAGTGTTCATCACCTCTACAACCGCCTGTATCTGTAGGCGCTTGCAATCGTAACTGGCGCAGTAGATGTCGATCATCGCGGACATCATCCTGGCCAACTCGCGTGTGGTCGGCGCATTTTCCCACCGGCTCATCGTTGGTTGGCTGGCCAGCCCCGCGCCCGATCCCGGCAGCTTGCCCAGCGCCAGGCGGAAGCCCGGATCGTCACGCAGAGCGTCGAGATCATCGGCGTCCTCGTAGCCGCACGCGATCGCGAACACGCGGGCACGCAGTATGTCATCAAGGCGATGGATCACCCGCGCAGGATCGCGCGGATCGGCAATGCAAGCCGCAAGCCGCCGGCAAAGCCCCATCGCGCGCTCGGCCTGTGCCAGCAGCAGAACACCGCCATCCGAGGTGAGCCGACCTCCGTCGAACGCGGCTGTGATCTTCTTGCGCCCGATCGCTGGAAACGAAATCCCGGCGCGCTATCATCGCTCCCGGCGGGTGTGGTCCGTGGCATAAATTGCCTCGCTGCAGGAATGGCCTAGACACCCATTTTCCTACATCAAAGCAATCGCTTAAACCACTCCCGCCAACCCTTCTGACCGAACCCGATGAATAAGCCGGGCTAAAGGACATCCAGGCGGCGCGGATCGCGCATCGGCGTCGCCTGCGGCAGGAGA
>NZ_LSKH01000197.1:0-3336 GCF_001557395.1 Sphingomonas sp. CCH5-D11
CGTGGACGTGGAAGTTCTCGCCCGCGGTGTTCGCGCGCGGCAACTCGGCGGACGAATGGATGACGATGGGTCGCCGTGTCGCCGCGGCGCCCGGTCGGCTGGCAATCATCTACGGCGAGCACAGCGCGCTCTTCGGCAGGGATTCCGCGGCATATCTGCGCGAACTGGGAGCCGGCGCGATCCCGATCGTCGCGGTGCCCAACGCGCGCCATCACCTGATGCTGGATGAGCCGCTCGCCTTCGCGACGGCGCTCAGAAGCATCCTTGCTCTCTGGAGATCGGCCCGCTGAACCAATCAGGAATGTCGGGTGTGATCCTCGTCTCCGGAGGATTGTCCGACGGCGAATTCCAGCTGCGCAAGGCACAGTTTTCCGGTTCCGTTTCGCTCGACGCCTTCGGCATGCACCACTGCGACACGACGCCCTACGCGCACCAGCGTCGGCGTCGTGCTGACTGCGCCCAGTCTGACCGGGGCGAGAAATTGAAGGTTCATGCTGATCAGCCGGCAGGACTGCCCTGGCGAGAGTGTGCGGGAGAGAGCAAGCTGTGCGGCCAGCTCAAGAAAGGACGCGATCGCGCCTCCATGCAAGGCGGGCAGAATGGGATTCCCGACAAGCTCCTCCGTGGGGATCAGCGTGAACGTTTCACCGCTTTGCGTCATCATGGTACCGAGTAGCTTCGCAAAGCCGTTCCGCCCGGTACTGGCCCCGATCGCGCCTTCGTTCATGGGGCGACAGCCCGATTGATCGAAAAGACGCCTTGGGCAGTCGCGATCAGGTGAGACGGATCTGTATCCCAGACTTCGGCGCGTACGAACGCACGGTGCTCGGTCGCGTCGTAGCAGTGAGCCCACGCCGTCGCGGGGCATCTCGCCTCGGCGGATCGCACATGGTCCACCTTCAGGTTAAGGGTGGAGATCGCCAGCCGTCTGCCCAATCGAGACATCACGGCAACGCCGCAGGCCTGATCGATGAGGCTCGTCAACACACCGGTCGCGAGCGCCTCCTCCTCGTCCGCCAGCTCCGCGTGCCAATCGACCCGGAGCGAACTGAGCCCGTCGCCGATCGAAACGAGCTCAAGGCCCAGCCGATTGCCCCACGGTATGTCGCCCGGTCGCAAGCTCAAGTCTCCAACCATAAAACCCCTCCCTGCCCAGACGATTCCTGTTCCCCGCCGCGTCCACAAGCCAAGCACAGGAAAACGGTACGGTTTACTTACAAACTTCTTCGCCTTAACGTCTGCATCCTGCGATGGAAACGCGATCCAACAAATTCCTTGTGCTCGCGGTCACCGGCCTTCTGCTGAGCACGCTTCTCGTCTTCACCCTTTGGCTTTTCGATGCGCGAAGTGGAGACGGAAACCCGTATCTCATCCGTTTCACCGGGAGCGTCGCCGGCCTGGAAAAGGGATCACCAGTGACGTTCTCGGGCGTCCCGGCGGGCCATGTCACGTCCATACGGTTTGACGGAGCTGATCCCTCAGCGGTTCTCGTCACCATCAGCCTCGAACCGGGAACCCCCATCGTCACAGGTGTCAAGGCAACGATCGCGCGATCCGCACTGGCAGGGACGGCCAACATCAGTCTCGACGGCGCAAAGTCCGGTGCATCCCCGATCGTCGCGACGAGGGTCGGTGAGCTTCCCATCATCCCCGCCAAGGAGGGTGGGCTTCTTGGCGGGGGAGGGGATCCAGTCGCGCTCGTGGACAAGATCAGCCGGACAGTCGACTCCGTGTCGCGCAACCTCGATGCCGCCCAACAGCAGCGGGCCAGCGATCGGCTGGCGGCGCTCGCGGAGAGTTCCGCAGGCTGGGCAGACAAGGCTGGAGCGGCATCTGACGCGCTTACCGGCGCCCGCGGGCGTGTCGTGGCCCTGGGGGACGCCTTGCAGCGATCCGGCGAAAGCGCCGAACGGTTGGGGAGCGCTGTGGTAGAAAGCCGCGCAACCGTCCTCGCCAGGGCGAACCGTGCGTTGCTGAATGCCCGTGGCGGAGCCGTGCGTCTCACGGCTCGCGTCGAGGCTGTTCGACCCACGATCCGCAGCGCGACCGTGAAAGAGGCCCAACTGCGTGAAACCGTTCGTTCAGCAAGGAAGAAGGCAGGCGCTGTCAGAGATACGGCCGTTCGCCTCGATCAGGAAGGGCTGGGTGTGGGTGCACCGTCCCTCCCGACCTACAAGCCGGGGTCGCGGCAGTGATCGACCGCGACACGATAGGACAACTCTGGTCGGAGAGCGGGCTGGCAGGCGAGGAACCGACCGTCCCGGCGTGATCCTCGTCAACGGGTCCGGATCGCGCTACCCTCGCTCCAGGAGAACGAGATTGAGCGATGACGAGAAGAAGAGCCGGCGCCCAGGGAAGATGGGCAGACCGACGACCGAGGACGCGCTCCGACTGACTTCGCATATCCTCAAGAGCGCCCGCGAGCTGTTTTTCCAGCACGGTTTCGACGGCGCCAGTGCCGACATGATCGCCGAACAGGCGCGCATCTCCAAGCGAACCCTGTACGCGCGGTTCGGCAGCAAGGCTCGCGTGTTCGAGGCTGTCATCCTGGACGAGATCGATACGCAGCTGCGCGCGCTCGAACCCTCCGGCAGCGACGAACCCGACATTGCATCGCGCCTTCGCGTCATCGCCGATCGCCTGCTCGAGTGGCTCCTGACGCCTCGGATCGCCTCGATGGAACGCGTCGTCATTGCCCAAGCGGTGCGTTTTCCTGCGCTCGCGGCGAACATCCACGACTTCGGCTATCAGCGGGCTGTCCAATGGGTGGCCTCCATCCTCGCCCATGCCGATGCCAAGGGCGAGCTGTCGCTGGCGGACCCGGTGTTCGCTGCCGAGCAGTTCGTCACGCTCGTCGTCGTCGCGCCCATGCGCCGCGCGGCGCTCGGGCTGTCTCCTCCCGCGTACGACGATGCAGCTCGCGAACGTATCTTGCGCGTGATTGATCTGTTTCTCGACGGCTGCCGTCCGCGGCACGTCGACAAAGGGACCATGTGATGCTCGTCAACGACGACGAGCCTCAACTCGGTGAGCGCGCGCGCCTTGCCGAACTCATCCAGATCATGGGCCGCCACGGGCTGAACGGCTTGGCCGCTCGCCTGGGTCTGCTGCCAGGTCGCTCGGAGCAGCCGGCAGACGTCTGTACGCCCGAGCGGGTCGTCGCGCTGCTGCGGGACCTTGGACCTGTCGCGGTGAAGCTGGGGCAGGTGCTCGCGACCCGTGAAGACCTGCTAGGGCCGGAATGGGTGCGTGCGCTGGCAACGCTGCAGGATCGCGTGACACCGCTGCCGTTCGAGGCGCTGGAGCCGACGATCCTGGCCGCGCTCGGCTCCCCGA
>NZ_LSKH01000002.1:0-17237 GCF_001557395.1 Sphingomonas sp. CCH5-D11
CCGATGCCCTGCTTGCCTGGGCGCGCGAGGCGGCCCGTGATCCGCGCGTTTCCCTGCGTGTCACGGGGTCGGTCGATGGCTCGTCGGCGGACGTCGATCCCGCCACGCGCAGCGCTGCCGTGCTCGCGGCGGATCGCGCCCGCGCGGTTGCTGCGGCGCTTGCGACCGTCGCGCCCGGCCGCCTCGTCATCGTCACTGCCGACCGGCCGTCGCGCCGTCAGGTAGTGGTTACCCTGTCGTTCACCGGAGATACTATGTGATCGCGCTCGCTCTGGCGCTTGCTGCCGCCCCCCATCAGGATACCGCCGCGCTCGACAAGGCGGTTGCCGCCTTTGCCGGCAAGGCGATCGGTGAGGACGGCGGCCCGCGCGCCGCCATCGACGGGCGGCTGCGACTCAAGCAATGCCCGACGGTAGCCCTGTCGTGGCGGACCGACGCGCATGACGCCGTTGTCGTGTCCTGCGCTTCGCCGGAGTGGCGGCTGTTCGTTCCGATCCGGATGCCGGCACAGCAGGCGGTGGTCGCGCGCGCCGCGGCGGCGGCACCGGCGCCGGCGGCCGAAAAAATCATTAAGCGCGGCGATCCGCTGGTGATCGAGGCGGGTTCGGACGGCTTCTCGATCACGCGCGAAGGCATCGCCCTAGCCGATGCGGCGGAGGGCCAGCGGCTGATGGTGCGCGTCGACAGCGGCAAGATGCCGGTGCAGGCGGTGGCGCTGGCGCCGGGCCGCGCGACGCTGCCGGGATGGGTTGAGTGAAAAAAGTCCTAAAGCGGGGAATGCCGCTGCCGTTTATCCCGTCGGGATCGAGGCGCAGCAGGTGTTTTCATGATCGACTCAATAGGGGCCAAGCCCACGGATCGGAAGGTTTCCGCAGTCACGCGGGTGGCCGCGCCGGCTCAGCCTGCGGGCGTGACGAAGCAGGCGGCGGCCGCGGCGGCGCCAACCGTTGCCGCCCAGCTGGCGACGGCAGCTCCGGTGGATGCTCAGCGCGTCCAGGACATCAAGCAGGCGATCGCCGAGGGCCGCTATCCTCTTTCCCCCACCAAGATCGCGGACGCGCTGATCGCAGCTCGCTACGAATGGATGTCGCATGACAAGGCGTGACGCCCTGATCCGCGTGATCGAAACGCTGCACAGCGAGATCACCGCGCTGAAGACCAACGACGTGGCGGGGCTGGAAAAGGCGACATCTGCGAAGCTTACCGCCATCGAGGCGCTGCGCGGCATGGGTGGCGGGCCGGCCGGGCCGGAGCTGCGCGAGCTGGCGGACGAGGCAGACCGGCTGAACGACACCTGCCGCATCTATGTGAACCTGATGGCGGCAAATGTCCGCCGCCGCCTGCAACTTCTGACCGGCGAGGGCGGCAATGCCTATCGTCGCGGCCCCGTGGCCTACGCGTAACTGACCCTCCCCGCGGCGGGGAGGATTGGCACACCTCTTGCTGATGGCACTCCTGAAACAGGGAAGTGCGCACAGCAACGATGACCATCAACGCCGTCTATACCGTCGCCGGGCGCGTGCAGTCTGCGATCAAGCAGGCCGCCGCCCGTACCGGCATCGACTTCGACTATCTGATGGGTCAGGCCAAGGTGGAGAGCGGCTTCAACGCCTCCGCGCGTGCCGGCACCTCCTCGGCTACCGGCCTCTACCAGTTCATTGAACAATCCTGGCTTGCCGTGGTGAAGGATCATGGCGCCGAACACGGCATGGGCTGGGCCGCGAACAGCATCCAGCGTACGTCCTCCGGCCGCCTGACCGTGAGCGATCCGGGAATGCGCCGCGCGATCCTGGACCTGCGCAACAATCCCGAGGCCGCCTCCCTGATGGCGGCCGAACATGCCAGCGACAATAAGGACGCGCTGGAGGCGAGCCTCGGCCGCGAAGCGACGGGCACCGACCTCTACATGGCGCATTTCCTGGGGCTGGGCGGTGCCAAGCAGTTCCTGCGGGCAATGCAAGTGTCGCCCGACCGCACCGCCGCCAGCATGTTCCCCGCCGCTGCCGGCGCGAATCGCAACGTCTTCTTCAATCGCGATGGCTCCGCCCGCTCGCTTTCCGAAGTGTATGAACGGTTCGGCGCGAAGCTGGGCGGCGGGGCGGGCGCTGCCGGCAGCACCGGCAATGCCGGCAACGATTTGCCGCGTCTGCAATTTGCCGCACAGATGCTCGACATGGAGGGTGCCACCGTCATCACCGGCGCGAACCAGTCCGCGGCCGATGCGATGAACTGGGCAAGCGCCGCCATGGGGCGCGACACGCCCGCCGCACGAGTGCAGACCGCCAACCTGCTGCGCCCCTCCCCAGACAATGCGCGGCTCGCCTATATGATGCTCGCGAGCATGGGGGCCTGATCGCATGAAGCTGCTCGCCAACTCGCGCCAGGCGGCGCTGCCCGCCGCGATCCTGCTGCTCGTGCTCGTCATGGTGGTGCCGATCCCGGCGGCGCTGCTCGACGTGTTCTTCGTCGCCAACATCGCGATCAGCCTCGCGGTGCTGATGGTTGCGCTGAACGCGCAAAAGCCGCTCGACTTCTCGTCCTTTCCAACCGTTCTCCTCTTCACGACCCTGTTCCGCCTTGGCCTCAACGTTGCGTCGACCCGCGTCGTGCTGGTTCATGGACATGAGGGCGAGGCAGCGGCCGGCCATGTGATCGAGGCGTTCGGCAGCTTCCTGATCGGCGGCGACTATATCGTCGGCATCTTCGTCTTCGCGATCCTGATGATCATCAACCTGATCGTGGTGACGAAGGGCGCGGGGCGCGTGTCCGAAGTGTCTGCGCGCTTCACGCTCGATGCGCTGCCCGGCAAGCAGATGGCGATCGACGCCGATCTGAACGCCGGCCTCATCACGCCGGAGGATGCCAAGAAGCGCCGCGTCGAAGTATCCACCGAAGCCGATTTCTACGGCTCGATGGATGGTTCGTCCAAGTTCGTGAAGGGCGACGCGATCGCCGCGATCTTGATCCTGGCGGCGAACATCGTCGGCGGCCTGATCCTGGGTCCGGTAAGCCACGGCCTATCCATCGCCGACGCCGCCAAGACCTATACGCTGCTGGCGATCGGCGACGCGCTGGTCGCGCAGCTTCCGGCGCTGATGCTTTCCATCGCCGCCGCCGCAATCGTGACGCGCGTGTCGAGCGAAAAGGATCTCGCCGGCCAGATTGGTAGCCAGTTCGGCTCCCCGCGCACCTGGACGCCGGTGGCTGGCATCCTTGGCCTGCTCGGCATCCTGCCGGGCATGCCGCATCTGGTGCTGCTGCCCGCCGCGGGCATCGCCGGCTTCGCCGCGTGGAAGCTCAACAAGATCGCGCAGCGCCCCGCGCCGGTTGAGGAAGTCGCTGCGCCCGAGCCGGTCGACCAGTCGCGCATCGGTTGGGAGGAAGTGACCGACGGCATGATGGTCAATCTCGACATCGGCTATGGCCTTGTGCCGCTGGTCGACGAGCGCAAGGGCGCGCCGCTGATGGGCCGGATCACCGGCGTGCGGCGCCAGCTGTCCAAGGAACTCGGCTTCGTCGTGCCGCAGGTGAAGGTGCGCGACGATATCAACCTTGCCCCCTACACCTATCGCCTGCTGGTCGGCGGCGTGGTCGTCGGCGAGGATCAGGTGTCGCCGGACGAGATGCTGGCGCTCGACACCGGCACCGGCTTCGGCGAGCTGCAGGGCAAGAAGGCGAAGGATCCGACCTTCGGCCTCGACGCGACCTGGATCGCGCCGGGCGACGCCGATGCGGCGACGGGCGCTGGTTATTTGGTGGTCGACAGCGGTACCGTGATCGCCACGCACCTGAACCATGCGTTGGGCGCGAACTCGGCCGATCTGCTCGGCGCGGACGAGGTGCAGGCGCTGCTCGATGGTCTGAAGGAGCGCAGCCCGCAGCTCGTCGCATCCTTGTGCCCCATGCCGCTGTCGCTGACGACGCTCACCAGTGTGCTGAAGTCGCTGCTGAACGAAGGCATCACCTTGAAGGAATTCCGCCGCATCGCGTCTGCCATCGCTGTCGTCGCGCAGCGCACGCAGGATGCCGAGGAAATCGTCGAGCTGATTCGCCCGGAACTGGGGCCGCTCATCATCCAGAAATTGTGCGGCGTGCGCGAGCCGCTGCGCGTGATGACGCTGGAGGGTGGCCTGGAAGGGCTGCTCGGCCAGGCGATGCGCGCCGATCCGTCGCGTCGCCATGTCGTCGAACCCGAACTTGGCCGCCGCATCGTCGATGCGCTGCAGCGCGCCGCCCAGCCGATGATCGCCGAGGCCAAGCCCTTCGCGCTCGTCGTTCAGCCCGCGATCCGTGTCGCGATCCGCAAATTGGTCAAAACCTGTCTGCCGGACACCCCCGTCATGAGCTTCTTTGAAGTCCCCGAGGACAAGGCCGTCGAAGTCGTCGCCGTGATCGGCGCGAACGATACGCATCCGGCAATTGGCGCGGGCCAGCCGCAGATGGCGGTGGCGGCATGAGCGCGATGCCGATGCGTGCCGCCTTCGCCGACGCGACGCCGCTGACCTATTCGCCGCGCCAGCGCGCGCGTGACGAGGGGGCGCTGGTGCGTGAACATCTGCCGCTGGTGCGCCGGCTGGCGTGGCACGTCCATGGCAGCGTCTCAACCGCGGTGGAGGTGGAGGATCTTGTGCAGGTCGGCCTGGTGGCGCTGGTCGAGGCCGCCGCGTCGTTCGAGGATCGCGGGCAGGTGACGCTCAAGCAATATCTTGCCACGCGGCTGCGCGGCGCGATGATTGACGAGCTGCGCCGTCATGCCGCGATGACCCGCGGCGCGATCAAGCGTCGCCGGGCCTATCAGGGCGCGATCAAGGCGCTGACCGGGGAGCTCGGCCGCGCCCCGTCGGAAGGCGAGATCGCCGCGAACCTTGAGATCAGCATCGACAAGCTGCGCGCCGATTATGCCACCGCGGAGGCATTGCGGTTCGACTCAATCGATGAGGTCTATGCCGATGATCAGCCCTGGTTCGCCAGCGACGAGCCGAGCGCCTTTGACCAGCTGGCGGAAGGGCAGATGCGTGACCGCCTGGTCGCCGCGATCGCCGCATTGCCGGAGCGCGAGCAGATGGTGATCCAATTGTATCACGCCGAAGAACTGAACCTGGAGGAGATCGGCGCGGTGCTTGGCGTCGGCGCTGCGCGCGTCTGCCAGATCAAGTCTTCCGCCCATGCACGACTGAAGAAGGCGATGCTGCGCGGCTGAGCGCCTGAGGCGAGCAGGAAGGGGCGCGGCAGACGGGCGCATCTAACGCAGATCAAACTGAATCCCGGGAACGGACGGTACCCCTCACGCGTAAACCGGGCCCATGCCACAGCCCCAGACACCCCTGTTCCCCTGGCGCCATGAGGATCAGGACCGCTTCGAGCGGCTGCTCCAGGATCATGTCCAGGATCGCCTCTTCCCCTGCGTCGGCGCCAAGGCCGCCTTGGCCAAGGGAACGCTCAACGTCCTCGCCTGCAATCGCATCGACAGTGGCTGGGATGACCTGCGCATCCACGACGGTCTGATGCGCTTTGCCGAGGCCTATCGCGAAGAGCCGGCGCTCTATCGAAGCTTCGCCGTGGTCTTCAACGGCCCCGACACGCTGAGCGAGGCGGAGTTCGAGAAGGCGCTGTGGGCCCGCATTCAATCGCTGTCCGACAAGGACGTGTGGCGCGGCCAGGAATATGACGCGCGCGTCAGCCCCGATCCCGAGGATGTGCACTTTTCGCTGAGCTTTGGCGGCGAGGCGTTCTTCGTCGTCGGCCTGCACCCCAATTCCAGCCGCCCGGCGCGCCGCTTCGCCAAGCCGGCGCTGGTCTTCAACCTGCACGACCAGTTCGAACGGCTGCGTGCGGACGGCCTGTATGAGAGCATGCGCGAAAAGATCCTGGTGCGCGACGAGGCGCTTGCCGGTACGCGTAATCCGATGCTCGCCCGGCACGGCGAGGCGAGCGAGGCGCGGCAATATAGCGGCCGCGCCGTGGACGAGACCTGGACCTGCCCCTTCCACTATCACGGCCAGAATGACTGAGGCGATCCGTATACCGGAGCGTAGCGGCACGGCATTTCGGCTGCCAAAGGGCGCGCTGCTGGAGGTGATCGATCCGAAGGGCGTGCAGGTGTCGGACCTGCTGGCCTTCAACGCCGATGACATGGGAGAGGCGATCTCTTCGGGGCGCACGTTCGATTATGCCGAGACGATCTATCTCACGACCGGGCATACGCTTTATTCCAACCGGTCGCGTGCCATGCTGGAAATCGTCGCCGATGATGTCGGCCGCCACGATTTCCTGCTGACGCCGTGCAGCTACGACACGTTCCGGCATTTCTATCCTGACAAGCCGCTTCATCGCGGCTGCTTCGGCAACCTCGCCGAGGCGCTGGCGCCTTACGGCATCACCGAAGACATGATCCCATGCGCGTTCAACTGCTTCATGAACGTGCCGGTGAATGGCGAAACGGGGAAGCTCGAAGTGCTGCCGCCGATCAGCAAGGCGGGCGACAAGATCGTGTTCCGCGCGGCCATGGACCTCGTCATCGGCCTGACGGCCTGTTCCGCTTATTCGTCCAACGGCGGAAGCTTCAAGCCGATCGATTATCGCATCGTGGCGGGCGATGCGGCGTAAAGTAGTTGATTTATATCAGTTGTTGTAAGCTGAGCGGAACTCGCCTGCGTCCCTAATGTTCGGCAAGCACTGCCCTTGGCCGGGAAAGTCCTTTCCGGATCGAGTGCTGTTGATCGCAGGAGGATGCAAGTGAAGCTAGTATCGAGTTTTGCCATGGTCGCCGCAATGGTCATTGCCGGTCCTGCCGTGGCGCAGGCGACATCGCCTTCGGATTTCGTGAAAAAGGCAGGGGCGAGCGATCTTTACGAGCGCACGTCCAGCAATCTGGTGCTGCAGACGAGCAAGAACGCAAAGGTGCGCGAATTCGCTCAGATGATGGTCAAGGATCACACCAAGAGCACGAACGACGTGAAGATGGCCGCCAAGCAGGCTGGCCTCACGCCGCCGCCGCCGGCGCTCGAGCCGGAACAGTCGCGCATGGTCGCTGAACTGCGCCAGGCGAGCGGCGCGGCACGCGATCAGTTGTACGTCACGCAGCAGAAGACGGCGCATCAGAAGGCGTTGGCGCTGCACTCGGCATATGCCCAGTCCGGTAGCGCCGCGCCCCTGAAGACGGTCGCCGCAAAGACTGCCCCGGTGGTGAAGCACCATTTGGACATGCTGAACGCCATGTGATGCGAAAACCCCGGCCGCCAATTGGCGACCGGGGTTCTTGCGCGGCACGGCTCCATGCGGAACCGGCCGTTCGTGCGTTCCTGCGCAGTGGCACCGGCACCCAGATGGGGGCGGTGCCGGTGCCGCTCTCGGCTTAGCCGAGAAGCTTCATCACGCCCTGCTGCGACTGATTGGCCTGCGCCAGCATCGCGGTCGACGCCTGGCTGAGGATCTGGGCCTTGGCGAGGTTGGTCGATTCGGCCGAGAAGTCAGCGTCTTCGATGCGGCTGCGGGCGTCCGACAGGTTGGTGGCGTTGGTCGTCATGTTGTTGACCGCCGACTCAAGCTGGCTCTGCGAAGCACCCAGGCTGGCGCGGACCGTCGCGATAGCACCAAGTGCCTTGTCAATCGTGCCGGCCGTTGCGCCGGATGTCTTACCATCGCCAAGGACAGTGTCGGCCGAGAAACCCGCAGCGGAAAGATCAAGCTTTGCTGCGCCCGCAACCAGCGTGTCCACGTCCAGCAGGCCGCCGAGCTTCATCGAGACAGTATCGTCCTTTGTCGCACCGACCTGAATGTCGATCTCATCAAGGTCGGCCGCAGAAGCCGCCTTAGCTTTGTCAAACAGTGCGACGCCGTTGAACTTCGTATTATCGATGATGCTGGTAATCTGCGTTTGCAGAGCATCGACTTCCTTCTGCATGTTGCTCTTGTCGTCATCGCTGTAGGTGCCCGAAGAAGCTTGGGTGGCAAGTTCGCGCATGCGCTGCAGCATGTTGCCGACCTCGTCCAACGCGCCTTCTGCCGCTTGCGCCATCGAGATGCCGTCGTTGGCGTTGCGGATGCCCTGGTTCATGCCGCGGATCTGGGCGGTCATCGAGCTGGCGATGGCGAGACCCGCGGCGTCGTCCTTGGCCGAGTTGATGCGCTTGCCGGTCGACAGGCGTTCCATGGCGGTCGAGAGAGCGGTCTGAGCCTTCGCCGACGCGTTGCTGGCGCGCAGCGACGAGATGTTGCTGTTGATAACGGTCATGGGTTCGTTCCTTTGTGCCTACGGTCTCCCGCCGCCCCCAGAGCGGAGGGCCGAGCCGTCGAGCTACGAAACGGCAGGCTGGCGCAGGGGTTTAGCGTTTTTTGATCGACGCGGCGGACGGCATTGTTTTGGCCGATCCGACGCGATTTCGGCCGATCCGATGCGCCTGCCGGAGCAGACCGGCCGGTAACCGGCAAATCTTGGCCGGATTCTGCCGCCGGCCGGCAAGCCGCTGCCCCGATCCATGAGCTCCCCTGCGCGCGCCCGCGTCCCTTGTGGTGGCGCGGCAACGTGCCGGCAGAATTCCGCCGGGCGGCTGCCGGTTAAACAGGCCGTTAACCAATGAACCACTACGGACGGAATCGTTCACAGGGGAAGTTTGAATGCGCGCGGTCGTTCCATCCAAAATGGTTGCTGATGCCCATGTTGCTCTGGTTTCCTCTTTGCGGGCGCAAGGCTTTTCCACGACTGCGCCGACGGGCCGCCCGCAGGGCGACACGGCGTGGCTGGTGACGGAGGGCGAGGCATCGCCCGTGCCGTCGCGCACCGTCGTGCTGGGCCGCGGGGAGCGCAAGATTGTGCCGTTCCGCGATGGCGCGCCGGCACGGCTGACGTTCGATCACGCCGATGCCGTGGTCGGCAACGCCTTTGTCCGGGCGCTGGCCGGCGGCCCGGAACTGCCGACCGCTGCCGACCCGGAGAGCCTGGCGCTCTACGCGCTCGCCGAGCGGGTGGCGGAAGCCGATATCACCGTGCTGATCAATGGTCCGACGGGCACGGGCAAGGAAGTGCTGGCCCGCGCCATCCACCGCAATTCGACGCGTCGTGACGGCCCATTCATCGCCATCAATTGCGCGGCATTGCCGGAAACCATGCTGGAGGCCATGCTGTTCGGCCATGTGAAGGGCAGCTTCACCGGGGCGTCATCTGGCGGCGACGGTTTTTTCCGCGCGGCGAACGGCGGCACCATCGTGCTCGACGAAGTGGCGGAAATGCCGCTTCCACTCCAGGCCAAGCTGCTGCGCGTGCTCCAGGAGCGCGAAGTGGTGCCGATCGGCGCGACCCATCCGGTGCCGATCGACGTTCGGGTGGTGGCCTGCGCCAACCGCGATCTGCAGGAAGAGGTTGCCGCCGGACGCTTCCGCTCGGACCTTTATTACCGCCTGTCGGTGTTTCCGCTGACCACGCGGGCGCTGGCGGAACGCGCGCAGGACGTGCCGGCGCTCGCCGCCACCATGATCCTGCGCCATGCCGGATCGCGCGCGGTCGTGCCCTGGCCCTCGCACGAGGCGGTCGCCAAGCTGACCGGTCATGACTGGCCGGGCAATGTCCGCGAGCTGGAGAATGTGATCCAGCGCGCGCTGCTGTTCTGCGGCGGCGATACGATCGAGGCCGAGCATATCGTGTTCGATCGCGCCAGCGCCCCGCGCCCCGCGGTGTTCGCGAGCGAGCCGGCAGCCGCCGCTTCCGGCACGCTTGGCGCGGTCGTTCAGCTCTCCGAATTTGCCGCAATCCGGGAGACTTTGAAGGCGTGCGGCGGAAATCGTATCGAAACTGCGCGCCGTCTCGGCATTTCGGAACGAACCTTGCGTTACCGTCTCGCGAAGGCACGCGAGCAAGGCGAGGAAATCGCCGCGCCGCATGATCGGAGACTGACGGCATGAGTGGTGTTGGTGGTGTAGGCGGGATCGACCGGGTGATGGCGCTTCGTGCCCAGATCCTGGAGCGTAACGCCGCGCTGAGCCGGGCGAACGCAACGGTGGCGGCGGCGCCAAGTGCGCCCGCGTCCGGCGCACAGCAGGCCGGCAGCTTCGCCGCGACGATGGAGACCGCGCTCCAGTCGGTGAACAATCAGGCGAACAAGGCATCGGCACTTTCCGAAGCCTATGAGCGCGGCGAAACGGTGGACATCGCCAAGGTGATGCTCGCCCGCCAGGAGGCGTCGGTCGGCTTCGAGGCGACGCTGCAAGTCCGCAACAAGATCCTGTCCGCGTACAAGGACATCATGAGCATGCCGGTCTGATATGGCTAACGCACTTGCCCCTTCGAACGCTGTCATCCCGGAACGCTTCGCCAATCCGCTGAAGCAGATCCAGGGTGTCTTCGCGCAGCCCGCGGTTCGCCGCGCCGGCCCGATGGCGCTGATGGTCAGCCTGATCGGCGCTTCCGCGCTTGCTTGGTCCGCGCTGTCCGGAGCGCCGCAGAAGACGCTTTATTCGGGCCTGCCCGATGCCGACAAGGCGGCCGTCACCCAGGCGCTGACCGCTGCCAGCATCGACAGCCACATCGACGACGCGACCGATGCCGTGACGGTGAACGAGGAAGATTATTCCCGCGCCCGTCTGCTGCTTGCCGGACAGGGCCTGCCCAAGGCGGCGCCGGGCGGCTATGCGATCCTCGATCAACTGCCGATGGGTGTCAGCCGCGCCGTGGAGGGTGAGCGCCTGCGCCAGGCGCGCGAGACCGAGCTGGCGCGGTCGATCCAGGAAATCGACGTCGTCACCGAGGCGCGCGTACATCTCGCCATGCCGGAGGCGAGCGTGTTCGTGCGCGACAATGCCCAGCCTTCCGCCTCCGTGGTGGTGAAGCTGCAGGGTGGCCGTGCGCTCAGCGAAGCGCAGGTCCAGTCGATCATCAACCTTGTTGCTTCCTCCGTTCCGGGCATGAAGCCGGAGGCGGTGACGATCGTCGATCAGATGGGCGGCCTGCTCTCCAAGGCGGGCGGCAAGGGGCAGAGCGGCACCGAGCAGCGCATCGCTCTGCAGCAGCAGGTAGAGGAAAAGTATCGCACGCAGCTGATGCAGCTGCTCACGCCGCTTGTCGGCGCGGGCAACTTCACCGCCGAGGTGCAGGCCGACGTCAACATGGACGAGACGCAGGCCACCCGCGAAAGCTATGACAAGGAAGGCGCGCTGCGCGCCGAGACCGGCAATTGGACCGGCACGCAGGCAGCGGATGGCCAGGCGCCCGGCGGGATCCCCGGTGCGCTCAGCAACACGCCGCCGCCCGCCGCCACGCTGCAGCAGCCGCAGGCTGCGCTTGGTGCCGATGGCCGCCCGGTTCAGGCCGTTCCCGGTGGCCCCGCACCCAATCCCAACAAGCAATCCGACCAGTTCGCCCGGTCCTATGATCTCGGCCGCGAAGTTTCCGTGACGCGCGCCGCACCAGGCGGGGTCAAGCGCCTCTCGGTCGCGGTGCTGCTGCGCGAGCCGGAGAAGGGCAAGCGCACCGCGATGGAGATCAACCAGATCACCGAGCTGGTCCGCTCCGCGGTCGGCTATGACCAGGCGCGCAACGATCAGGTCACCGTTATCAGCCGCAAGTTCGCCGGTGAGGCGGAAGCGGGCAGCGACGGCCCGGCATGGTATGACAACAGCTGGATGCCGGTGATTGCGCGCAATGTCACCGCGATCGTCATCGCGCTGCTGGTGCTGCTGCTTGGCGTGCGCCCGCTTGCCAAGGCGCTGATGAAGAAGAAGGAAGAAGCAGAAGCGCCGGTGCGTGGCGCGCTCGGCCTTTCCGCCGACGGCGGTGGCGAAGACGGGGAGGGCGCTGCCCTTCGCGCCGAGATCGCCGTCACGCCACCGGTGACGCTCGACGAGATCGAGGCGAGCCGCAATTATGATGAGCGGATCGGCAAGGTGCGCGGCTTCACCCGTGACAATCCCGCCCGCGCCGCGCTGGCCGTGCGTGACATGATGAAGGCGAGCGCGCAGTGACCGACGTCGCGCTTCGCACCTTTACCGGCACCGAGCGTGCCGCGGTGCTGATGATGCTGGTCGGCGAAGAGGAAGCTGCGGCGATCCTCCAAAAGCTGGAGCCCGACGAGGTGCGCGAGCTTGGCCGGGCCATGTACACCGTCGCGGACGTCAGCGAGGCGGACGTGGAGGGCGTGCTTGACGACTTCGTGGGCCGTGCGCGCGAGCGCACCGGCATCACCTTTGATCCGAAGCCCAAGATCGAGGCGGTGATGCACCGCGCGCTTGGCCAGGAAAAGGCCGAGAGCGTTCTCGCCCGCATTACCCCGCCCGAGGCGGCGTGCGAGATCGAGCTGCTCGACTGGCTCGACGCCACGGACATCGCCGCGATGATCGAGAAGGAGCATCCGCAGGTCTGCGCCCTGCTGATCGCAAACCTTGATCCGTCGATCGGCGCGCAGGTGCTGGAACTGCTGCCCGATGCCGCGCAGCCCGAGATCCTGCACCGTATCGCGAAGCTTGGCCCGATCACGCCGGAGGCGGTGGAAACGCTGAAGACCATGATCGGCAGCCGCGCGGTGAGCGCTGCCCAGGGCACGCAGGTGAAGCTGGGCGGCACGCGCGAGGCGGCCAAGATCCTTCAGGGCGCGCGCAAGGCGACCGAGCAGCGCGTGATGCCCAAGCTGTTCAAGCTCGACAAGGAAACGGCAAAGCAGATCGAGGAGGCGATGTTCGTCTTCGACAATCTGCTCGACATGGACGACAAGAACCTTGGCACGTTGATCCGCAATATCGACGGCGACATCCTGACCCGTGCGCTGAAGGGCGTGGACGAGGCGGCGCGCGGTCGCTTCCTCGGCTGCATGTCGGCGCGCGCCGCGGACGGTATCCGCGACGAGATGGAAGCACGCGGGCCGATGAAGCTCAGCGAAGTGCTGGAAGCGCAGAAGGCGATCATCGCGATCGCGCGCAACCTGGCGAAAGACGGCACGATCATGATGGGCGGGGGCGAGGACGATTATGTCTGAGGCAGCGGCAAATGTGTTCGTCGCCGGCTTTGCGCCGCGTCAGGACGATGCGGCGGTCCGGCTGCAGCGAGTCTTCGCCGATCGGCCCGCCGGCTTCGCGCCCGGTGACCTGATCGCCCGCATCGAAGAGGCCTTTTCGGCGTCACCGGAACCGCATCTGTCGCCGAATGCGGCGTCCGCATCTGAGCCCGAGCCGCCAACGCTCGATCCGGTTGCGGCGGCGATGGCCGAGGGGCCGGCGATCGACCCGCTGGCGGAGGCGCACCAGGCCGGGTTCGACGCCGGCTATGCCGCCGCGCGAGCCGAGCATGAGGCCTTGGCGCAGCGCGATCTGGCGCTGATCGAGGGTATCGCCGCCGCGCTGAAATCCGATGAGCGGATCGATCGCGAGCGCATTGCGCGGCAGCTTCGCCAAACGGTTCTTCATCTCGTCACCCGGCTGGTCGGCGAGGCTGGCATTTCCGCCGATTTGCTTGCCGGCCGTGTCGAAGCGGCGTCGGACCTGCTGGCCGATGCGTCGGAAAGTGCGATCCTGCGCGTCCATCCGGCTGACGTGCCGCTGCTCGAAGGCCGGTTGCCGGAGACGATCTTTGCGGTCGGTGACGGCAATCTCGCCCGCGGCAGCTTCATCCTTGAGGCCGCCTCGACCATCGTCGAGGATGGGCCGGAGCTGTGGCTGGAACAGCTGACCCGCGCGCTCGACAAGGTTGCCGTACCCAACGGCTGACGGTCGGGCGCCGTCCCGGCAATCCGCGGGATTTCTCCTGGCGCTCGCAACTGGATCCCGGCCTCACCGGGAGTGATTTCACCAAAGGTCGCAGATGCTCAATCGCTTCACCGCCGATTACCTCGACGCGCTGGGCAATGCCGATTTCCGGCCCGCACCCAAGGTTGCCGGTCGGCTTGCCTCCTATGATGGCCTGTTGATGGAGGCGGTCGGCCTGACGCTGCCGGTCGGGACGGTGTGTCGCATCGGGGACGCGGCCGTTGGCGTGGAGGCCGAGGTGATCGGCTTTCGCAACGGCCGCACGCTGCTGATGAACCTTGGCGGGCCGGCCGCGCTGCTGCCGCAGATGCCGGTTCGCCCGACCGGTGCGCCGGGCGAGGCAGAGGTGGGCGATGCGCTGCTTGGCCGGGTGGTCGATGGTGCCGGCCATCCCATCGACGGGCTGGGGCCGATCCGCGGGGCAACGCGCTGGCCGCTTGCCGGCAAGCTCCAGTCGCCGCTCGATCGCGGCCGCGTGCTGGAGCCGCTGGACGTCGGCGTGCGCGCGATCAACGGCCTGCTGACGATCGGCAAGGGGCAGCGCGTTGGCATCATGGCCGGTTCCGGCGTCGGCAAGTCGGTGCTGCTTGGCATGATGGTGCGTGCGGCCAAGGCCGACGTGATCGTCATCGGCCTGATCGGCGAGCGAAGCCGCGAAGTCGCCGACTTCCTCGAAACCAAGGTGGCGGGCGAGGCGCGCAAGCGTTCGGTGGTGGTCGCCGTGCCGGCCAACCACTCGCCGGTGCTGCGCATCCGCGGGGCGCTGCGCGCGACCGCCATCGCCGAGGCGTTCCGCGACGAGGGCAAGAACGTGCTCCTGATCATGGATTCGCTGACCCGCGTCGCCCATGCCGGTCGTGAGATCGGCCTTGCGCTGGGCGAGCCCGCTTCCGCGCGCGGCTATCCGCCGTCGGCCATCGCCATGCTGCCCAACCTTATCGAACGCGCCGGTACCGATGTGAACACCGGCGGCGCAATCACCGCGATCTATACGGTGCTGGCGGACGGCGACGACGGCAATGATCCGGTGGTCGATTCCGCCCGCTCGATCCTAGACGGCCATATCGTGCTGAGCCGTGCGCTGGCCGAACATGCCGTTTATCCCGCGATCGACGTGTCGAAATCGGTCAGCCGCGTGATGACCGACATTGCTGGAAAGCCGCACGTCCAGGCCGCGCGTGTGCTGCGCCGCCATCTCGCGACCTATGAGGAAAACCGCGACCTGGTGCTGATGGGCGCCTATCGCGCAGGTGCCGATCCCGCGATCGACGCGGCGATCGCCTATCACCCGGCCGTCATGGAATTCATCCGCCAGGACGCCGACGCCAGCGTCTCGCTGGATGATGCGGTGATGGAGCTGACCGGCGTGTTCGGCGATGGATAACAAGAAGCTGCAGCGGCTGCATCGCGTCCGCACGCTTCAGCTTGGCATGGCGCGCGCGGCGGAAACACGCGCGCATGAACAGGTCGCCAGCGAAACCGCGCTGTCGCAGCGCATTGCCCAGCTCGCCTCCGCCGTTACGCCGGGGCAAGGCACGGGCGCTGCCGTCTCCTTCGCCGCCATGGCGCACTACCGGGAAAAGCTGCACCGCAACGCCGAAGTGGTTGAAAATCGCGTCCGCAACGCGGCCGTCGAGGCGGATCGCGCGGCGGAAGCCACCCGCTCGGCGAAGCGCGACCAGAGCGCTGTCGAGAAGCTGATCGCCCGGGGCGAGGCGGAGGCGGCGCTGCGTGCCATTCGTGCGCTGCAGGATGCGCCGCCCACCCGCCCGATCACGCGAACGGTTCGGCACGATCCTTGCTAAACGGTTGGTCGGACCAAAGCGACGAGATTCCGACCACCGCCATGCTGCCCATTCCCGTTCTTTCCAACATTCCGGCGATACCGGGGATTCCGGGCGTGCCAAGCGTGGCGGGTATTGTGCCCGGCGTTGCCAATGCTGCGGTCGATTTTGCGGCGTTGCTGCCGGCCGGTGTGGCGCCCGTCATGCCGCGGCAAGGTGATGGCGAAAGCGGCAGCAACTTGCCGGCAACACCCGGCAAGGAGCTGGCCGAGGGTGAGGAAGCGGCGGTCGCCGGCTGGATCACGCCTCCCGTCTGGCTGGTCACCTGTCCGCCGCCTGTGCAGCCCGGTGTCGAGGAGATGGCGCCCGTTGGTGGCACGGTGGCCGCGCAAGTGACAAGTGCGCCGCTGACGCCGGCGCCGTTTCCCGCGCCGCTTATGGCTGCCGACAGGCTTGAGCCGCTTCCGGGCTTGGGGCAGCCGCTTGCCGACGCGGCGTCCACGAGCCTCGAGCCGTATTCGTCCATCGCGCTGGCCGAAAATTCTGCACCAGGCGAGACAGTTTCGCACGGTGATGTCGTGGTACCGGCGGTGGTCCGTGGCGAGGCGGAGGTCGTGAGCACCATCATCGCAGCCACTCCTTCGGCGCTGTTAGCGTCCGTGTCCGTTGCCGGCGAGGAAATCGCCCCCGTGCGCAGCCTGGCATTGCCGGTGTCTGGACTTGAGCCTGCCGTACCCGGCGCCGCTCCGGTGAACGCAGAACCAGTCGGCGCGATCGCGATGGGTACCCGGCCTGCCACCATTGTCCCTTCTGCCGGGTTGCCGATGACACCCCAGGCCGCAGAAGCTGCGACGCCGGTGATGGTGCAACAGGACCTCGCGGCCGCCGACGGTGCAGAGGCGCGCGCGCCGGTGGCGTCCGCCCCGTCCCCGTTGCCGCAACCGGTGGTGACAACGCCGGTTTTGCCCCCGGCTTCCGAGCGCATCGGCATGCCTGAATCATCCGGCGCTACGAAGCCGAAGCCGGATTTACCGCAGGTGCAGGTGCCGCTCGTTCGCGGCGAAGTGCCGACGGCGACAAGCGCCGGCAAGGATCGGCCCGTGGTGCCTCCGACGCTTTCCGTCGCGGGCGGTGGCGTTCTTCAAGCCGCACCGGCGGCTCAGCTGGTCGCCGCAGGGCAGGTTGCGCCGGCCGCTCAGGTGTTCGCTGCCGCCATTCATCGCGCCGCGCGTGATGACCGTCCGGCCAGTCCGGCGGACGTGCTGATCGCCGGTGTCGTGCCGACCACTGACGTGGCGCCCCATGCCGTGGGTGCGATCGAAGGCATGCGCCATGCCGCGCTCGACATGGCGCATGAGGCATGGCCGACGAAGATGATCGAGCGGATCGAAACGCTGCGCGATGCGATGAACGCTGTGGATACCAGCATCCGCCTGGTGCCGGACAAGCTCGGCACGATCGACGTGACCTTGCGGCGCGATGGTGATGCCGTCGCGGTCCACTTCAACGCGCAGCAGGCCGAAACGCGTCAGTTGCTCGCCGACGCACAGCCCAAGCTGGCCGAGCTGGCCGAGGCAAAGGGCCTGAAGCTTTCCGCACAGGCGGGGCAGGTCGGTCATGGCGGGCAGGGCGATGGCGGACAGCAGCAGCAGCAGCAGCGCGCGCCCTCGTCGGCGCCGCTTTCCACCAATCGGGCTGGGCGCGTCGCGGCGCAAGACGAGGCCGCGC
>NZ_LSKH01000020.1:0-245 GCF_001557395.1 Sphingomonas sp. CCH5-D11
TGCCCGCCGATGAGGGTGGTGCCTTCATCTGTTCGTTCGAATGCACCTTCTGCGCGGACTGCGCCGATGCGCTGGACGAGCGCTGTCCCAATTGCGGCGGCGAGCTGCTCGACCGGCCGGCGCGGGTCGGTGCGGCGCTGAAGAAGCACCCGGCCTCCACCAAGCGCCACTTCGTCGGTTGAGGGCAGGGCAGGGCAGGGGCGGCGCGGGGCGGCCTGCTTGCGGGCGGCCGCGCCGGCGGGCAA
>NZ_LSKH01000198.1:0-1510 GCF_001557395.1 Sphingomonas sp. CCH5-D11
TCCGGAGGTCTCGATCGCCGATCTCGTCGCTGACCCGGCGTATCGGTAGCACGAACAACCGCCACCGGATCAGCGACGAGATCGGCGATCGAGACCTCCGGATCGGCAATACGGTTCACGAAGGACGAATTGGCGCCATTCTCCAACAGGCGGCGGACGAGATAGGCGAGCAGCGTCTCGTGCGTGCCGACGGGCGCGTAGATGCGGCAGGGGCGGTTCAGCTTGTCCGGGCCGACCACCTCGTCATACAGCGGCTCGCCCATGCCGTGGAGGCACTGGAACTCATAGTCGCCGATCGTGAATTCGGGGCCAGCCATGGCGTGAACGGTCGCCAGCGTCTGGGCATTGTGCGTGGCGAACTGCGGAAACACCGCATCGCGGTTCGCCAGCAGGCGGCGGGCACAGGCGAGGTACGACACGTCGGTGTGGATCTTGCGGGTGTAGACCGGAAAGTCGGCCTGACCATCGACCTGCGCGCGCTTGATCTCGGCATCCCAATAGGCGCCCTTCACCAGCCGGACCATGATGCGGCGGTTCGCGCGGCGGGCGAGATCAACGATCCAGTCGATGACGAACGGGCAGCGCTTGCCATAGGCCTGGATGACGAAGCCGAGGCCGTTCCAGTCGGTGAGATCGGGGTCGAGCGACAGGCTTTCGAGCAGGTCAAGCGAGAGTTCGAGCCGATCGGCCTCCTCCGCGTCGATGTTGAAGCCGATGTCATAGCCCTTGGCGATCAGCGCGAGCGCGCGGACCTTGGGCAGCAGCTCGCCCATGACCCGGTCGGCCTGTGCGCGGGCGTAGCGGGGATGGAGGGCGGAGAGCTTGATCGAGATGCCGGGACCGGCATAGACGCCGCGGCCGGCAGAGGCCTTGCCGATGGCGTGCACCGCCGTCTCATAGTCGCGGTAATAGCGGTCGGCGTCGGCGACGGTGGTCGCGGCCTCGCCCAGCATGTCATAGCTGTAGCCGAAGCCGCGCGCCTCCAGCGGGCGGGCGCGCTTCAGCGCTTCGCCGATCGTCTCGCCGGTGACGAACTGTTCGCCCATCATGCGCATCGCCATGTCGACGCCGCGGCGGATCACCGGCTCGCCGGCGCGGGCGATGAGGCGGGTAAGCGCGGCGGCGAGGCCGCGATCGTTGACGCTATTGGTCAGCTTGCCCGTCACCACCAGGCCCCAGGTGGCGGCATTGACGAAGAGCGAGCGGCCGTCGCCGATATGGCTGCGCCAGTCACCGCCGGCGATCTTGTCACGGATCAGCGCGTCGCGGGTGTCATCGTCGGGGATGCGGAGCAGCGCCTCAGCAAGGCACATCAGCGCCACGCCCTCCTGGCTGGAGAGGGCATATTCCTGCACCAGACCCTCGACGCCAGTGCCCTTGTGCTTGGCACGAAGCGCGGTGATCAGCGTGGTGGCGGTGGCCAGAGCCTGTGCCTTGATGGCGTCCGGCAGCGTGGCTTCATCGAGCAGCGGGGCGAGCGCCTCCGGCTCGGGACGGCGGGTGGCGGCGG
>NZ_LSKH01000199.1:0-350 GCF_001557395.1 Sphingomonas sp. CCH5-D11
GCCGCAGACCTTCAGGCCGTTGCGTGCGCGGAGCCTTGGATCCCGGCGCGAGGCCGGGATGACGGGGTGTTCGGGGCGATGGCGGGGCTTCGCGAGGGGCTCGCGTTCGTCAGGGTACGGGGGAAGCGCGTCACGATTTCCCCTCGCCGTCACCCCGGCCTTGCGCCGGGGTCCAAGGTTCCGCGTGTGCTAGGGGTTTAGGTTGGCGGGACGGTGGCTGCGGGGCGGGCGGTGGCCGTTGCGCGTGCCTTCGCGATTGAGGCGCGGGGGTTGGCCAGATCTCTGCGTGTACCGAGCCGCAGACCTTCAGGCCGTTGCGTGCGCGGAGCCTTGGATCCCGGCGCGAGGCC